>NZ_JBFUJG010000031.1:0-54950 GCF_056401495.1 Mucilaginibacter sp. P4_E8 | reverse complement strand
AACCTGCTGCGCAGTATTGGCCGATACTATTTCGTACTTAAATTTATCCTCATACAGATCCCTACCCAGCCTGAAACTGCGCGGATGGTCATTCTTTAATGCCTTTAACCAATCGGCATAACCTTTAATGGCCTGGGCACAAAGGGCTGCCCTATCCGTCATTAGTTTTTGTTCGGCTTTGGGGATATTGGTTTTCTTTAGCGAGTCGGCAAAATCTTTTTCAATCACTTCAAGTCCGCCCAGATTTTGCTCAATGGCCAGGCTGGTAAGTTCAGCAACCGGGTTTTTTATCTGCTTTTCGGCCTCTTTATAATAAAGTGGTACATTGACCATTCTTTGATAAAAATTACGTATACGCTTGGCAAGCGGTGCATAATGCTCATTAAGTATATAGGCAAAAGTTCCAATTACATTGTATGATGAGGGATCCCACTCGTAAGCTTTTAACTGTTGAATTTGCCATTGGGCGTACTCCAACTGGTTCTGCATCATTTTATAATCAATTCTGTTGGCCTCTGTAAGGCTGTTTACTTCAAAGCGGCTCAATGAATCAGTTTGAACTCTCACAAAATCCATCATTTTGTCCCGGCTCTGCCCATTAGGGATATATAGCAAACTATCATACTTATGATAGCCAACTGAGGTAGCCCAGTCAGGGTTTTGTTTCCATAAAGTCTCCAGAAAGGAGTTTTCATAAATGGTGAAAGCCGCATCATCCTTACCCATTAATGGTCCGCCGCCGCCATTATCTTTCTTACAACCCGTAAAAGCAACTATGAAAATTATAACAGCCAGTAATAGCTTTAAGTATATGTTTTTTATCACGAGATTATAAAATTTAGTAATGATGGATAAACTTAAAACATTTAAGGGATATAAATCAAACCATAGATAAATTTGTTACTTTAAACACTATGAAAACAACGAATAAAGAACACGATATTTTGATTGATGAACTGGTGCACCTGTTGAATGGAGGCAATGCCCATGCCGATTTACCAACGGCTTTAGCGAATTTGCCAGCCAATTTAAGAGGAGCCAGGCCCGATAAGCTACCCTACAGTATTTGGCAACTGGTTGAACATATACGCATTGCCCAGTGGGACATGCTGGAGTTTTGTAAGGATGGTAGCCACGAATCACCAAACTGGCCGGATGATTACTGGCCCAAAGAAACCAGTCCTGAAAATGAGGAAGCGTGGACCAGATCAGTTAAACAAATTGATATCGACAGGGATGAATTTATCGGCCTGATAAAAAATGGGGATCTGTTTGAGAAGATCCCGCATGGCGATGGACAAAACATCCTGCGTGAGGTTTTACAGGCTGCCGATCATAATGCCTATCATATTGCCGAAATTATTGTGATACGCAGGTTGCTTGGCGCCTGGTAGGATCGCACCGGGGGATTTGAATAATCACATTTGTCATGCTGAACGCAGTGAAGCATCTATTATACGACTTGCATATTTGTGAATAGATCCTTCGTTCCTCAGGATGACAAATGATTTATATAATATTACTTCACCTTATTTAAAAAGCTGATCATAGCTTTTACAAACTCGGGTTTAAGGGGCAGATCGGGTTGGTTGTAAGTGGCTGTATTTTGAGCTTTATCTGCCGGGGCTTCTTTTAAAACATGGTTCATGTTGGGTATAATGGCCAATACCGCATCAGATTTTGCTTTCTTTAGCTTTTCGGCATCGGCTACGGTTACCTGCAGATCAGTAGTACCCTGAACAATCAAAATAGGGATCTTTATTTTTTTGATCTCGCGGGTAGGGTTATACCTAAACCACGACATCAGGTATTTTTGTACGCTTGGCCGTGCAACTGAGTAAAGTGCAGGATCAATATTATCGGTGGTTTTACCCCTTTTCAAACTATCAAGCATACGGTTAAATCCATCGGCTATCCATTGGGGCTGTGATTTCATTTGCTCTGTCATGATCTTATCGGCCGAATCACCAGCACCAGCAACAGATATAAATGCCTTTATAGGCTGTTCATAAGCGGCCATCATACCTACCAATGACCCTTCGCTATGGCCCAGTATAATGATCTTTGAAAATCGCTGGTCGTCATTCAACATATTGATCAGGTTAACAGCATCTTCAATATAATCCTCAAACCGCAATTCAGATTCTTTTGTGGAGCTTACACTCTGGCCAACAAGGCGTTTATCATAGCGTAACGATGCATAGCCGTTTTTTCCCAACTCATTAGCTATCATTTTATAAACATTGGCTGATAGGCCCATTTTGGGGGCGTTACCATCACGGTCTGTTGGGCCCGAGCCGGCAATGATCAATACTACAGGCACTTTGTCTTTTACGTCTTTGGGTATTGCCAGCGTACCGGCAATGGAGCCCGACATGGTTTTTAATGATACCGGCGATTCTGTTATGGACGGATCAGTAGGTATAGTTGAAGTAGTTGTTGGGGCAGTAGTTGCAGGAGGCTGATATGGCTTTAAAAGCAAACCTGTAAACTGGTTTTGTGAGTTTACTGATAGGTTTAATAAAAATGTATTCTTTTGAAAAGTTGCTTTATAATAAGCCAGTGGCGCTTCATATTTTACAAAGTCGGTTTCAACAAGGTTGCCAAGCTGTCCTTTTAATTGCATGGTAGTGCTCCTGAAATTATCTAAAGGGAGGGCAGCTTTCATTTCGGAACTAAACATGTTAAAGATGCTGTCGGGCCGGTTAGCATTGTACAATTGTTTAAACTTGTTTAAGGCAATGGTATAATTAGCTGGTTCTGGTTGTGCAATTATTTTTGTTGCAAAACAGATGATCAGGATAAAAAGACTTACTTTCTTCATGTTTATGGTTATCAAAATTGTACAATGATCCGTTGGGCCGAAATTAATAAAAATTGAGTTGCTTTTATTTTAATTGAGCACACATGTTCCTTTTACAATCGTGAATTTTGTTTTATTGGAAATGCAAGCGCCGAAAACTCAAAACCGAGGCAACATTTATTATTTATGTATCTTAAATTGTCAATATGCAATTTATACGTTTTAATATATTGTTACTATATTGCGATACATTTTCAAATCAGGGAATATAGAAAATTTCCATACTAAATTATTAATGAAGGTTTTATTTGGGAGCTTGTTTTCGACCTTCTTGGCTGGCATGTGTTGTTTTTCTTTTGCGCAAACAAAACCTTCGGCACTACAGGGCAAAGTTTTGATGGAAAATAATGAGGGTGCAGAAGCTGCCACTGTTGTTCTCCTTAAAGCAGCCGACTCGTCCGTTGTAAGATCAACCCTGGCCGACAAAGCGGGTACATTCAGTTTTATCAATATCGATCCAGACTCCTATTTACTTTTGGCAACCAGTATAGGGTGCAGTAAAGTTTATTCGGGCCCCTACAAAATTGCAAGAGRCCAAAGCATAGCTGCCGCCAATATGATTTTAAAATTGGTAAACAGCCAGTTACAGGAGATCAAAGTTGTGGCACGAAGACCTTATATTGAAGTAAAGCCCGGAAAAATAGTTCTTAATATACAAAACAGCGTAATTGCCGAAGGCAATTCGGCTTATGATGTGCTCAGGCAATCGCCGGGAGTGCACGTAAACAGCGGCAACGAAACCCTGAGTATAAGTGGCCGGCAACCCGCATTGATAACCATTGATGGCAGACCAACAAATTTAACAGGGGATGACCTGGTAAATTTGTTGCGCACTATGCAAAGCAGCAATATTGATCAGATAGAGATGATCACCAGCGCTTCGGCAAAGTATGATGCATCAGGCGGGGGTATTATAAATATTATACAAAAAAAAGGCACTAACATAGGCAGTAACGGTACCTTAACAGCCGGCTTTGGCTATGGCAAATATTATAAAAGCCGGGCAGGTATTGTTTTTAATAACCGAAGCGCTAAACTCAACGTTTTTGGTAATTATACTTTTGAAGACAACAAAACCAGCCGCTATATTAATACCAACAGAAATATTACCTATAATGATATTTTAAGCAACTACAACGTTGATTATAATAATATTCAAACATCATACAATCATAATTTTAAATTAGGTGCCGATTATTCCCTTTCGCCAAAACAAACCATAGGAGTTTTAGTAAGCGGCATAGTACGCGAAGATGATTTTTTGAAAGACAATAATTTAAAGATCTCCAATCAACACAAGCTTGACTCGGTGATCATTGCTAAATCGACCCTTGACAGGGGCACCAGCTTTTTAAACTATAATATTAATTATAACGGGATACTTGATAAAAGCGGCAAAACCCTATCGGCCGATGCTAATTATTCAACTTACAGCCGCCACTCAAACGAGTACATAACCAACAATTTTTATACCCCAGCTGGAACCCAATACCGCGATTCGTTGCAATTGGAAAATCTATCCCCATCCCATATTCATATATGGACGTCAAAGATCGATTATGTGCACCCAATCTCAAAAACCGCAAGACTGGAAGCCGGGATAAAATATAACCATATACAGAGCGACAATAATTTAATATTTGGCCCACTGGTGAACAATGTTTACCGGGCCGATCCAAACTATTCCAACCGTTTTATATATACTGAAATTGTAAGCGCGGGCTATTTAAACTATGTAAATAAGATAGGGAAATTTGATATTACTGCAGGGCTGCGAGCCGAAAAAACAAACTCAATGGGTAGATCAATAGGCGTAGCCGAGATCAATTCGGTAACAAATGAAAACAACTACTTTAATCTTTTCCCGCAGGTGCAGTTAAATTATCAACTTGATAAAGAAAACAATTTTAACTTGAGCTATAACCGGGGTATTCACCGGCCCGATTATCAGGATATTAATCCTTTTTTATACTACACCGATTTGTATGACTACGTTTCGGGCAACCCTAATCTAAAACCCGAGTACACCAATTCAATACAATTGTCACACACTTACAATCAAACCTTTATAAGCACCTTATACTTTAATGTGACCAACGATGCGTATGATTTTCCGATTTATGAGCAAAACGATTCAACAAAGGTTAATATAACTATCCGCAGAAATTTTGGCAGGATATTCGTTTATGGCGCTACGTTTTATGCGCCTGTGCAGTTTAACAGTTGGTGGAATGCCAGCTTTAACCTTGATGCCTCCTACCAGCGTTATATAGCTTATGCCGTAAATGGGAATTTTAATAAAGGCTCGCAGGATATTATTTTTAACACTACACAAAATTTCACACTGAGCAGCACTGTTTTAGCCGAAGTTTCAGGAAGATATGAGTCGCCAACGTTATACGGTGTTAATCAGCTCAAACAAAGTTATACGGTAAACGCAGGTATAGGCAAGCAGATATTTGACAAACGCGGTAACTTAAAATTGAACGTTATTGATATTTTTAACAGTGATCGCGACAGAAATCATACTTTATATCAAAACGTTGATCTCAGAGGGATAAATAAAAGGGAAACCCGCCGCGTAATGCTCAGTTTCACTTATCGTTTTGGCAAAGCATCTATTAAGTCTGCAAGTAAGCATAATACCGGTAATGATGATGAGCTGCGAAGAACCGGCAATCAATAATACTTGATCACCTGATACGCAATTCGGGATACCTGCCTTTAATTTTGGTGACAAAAAAGTGGCCTAATGATTCGGCATTGATGAATTTTTTATACATGGTTGATGTAATGCCAAAGTATTGCCATACCCCGCCACTGTCCCTGAATTCCAGCTCTAAAATTTTGGCCGAGGGATCATAGCCTAAGCTATTTAATGCCGATGACTCTACTACGCGCCGTTGCATATATATTATAATATATGCAGTTCAAAAAATGTTTTAAAAATATTTAACCCGCGTGGCCGCTAAGCATACTTGCAAAAATAATAAGTAAAACCAATAAGGTAATGCCTGTATACAGGTAATCTTTTTCGAGCACAAAACCAATGGCCGAAAATACCACACGTATTACAGGAGTTGCAATAAGCAATACTATTCCTGCCTGTATGATGGCCCTTCCCCTTAAAGTAATAATGCCGTTAAATATGCCATGCGCGTTATGCACAAAATCAGGAACACCTTTAAATGTGCTATAATCAGCTGGTACTTGCCCATGCCGGTACAGGTATATTACACCACCAATAAATATAATGCTCATAGATAGCAGTACCCCAACGCGTAATATCCAGCCTATAACGATCTGCATATCATAATCTTTAAATGTTTTTGGGTTCATTGGTTTAATTGTTTATTGGTGTTATCTGTAAATAGTATATCTAACCTGTCCTGTGTTCACTAATGAACAAGTGAACCATCTATATTTTCCCTAAAAATCCGTTATATATCATTTGCGATGCCAAAAAAGTTACCACAATGGCAAATACCCAGCGCAACCATCCGGATGAGGTAGTGTGCACCAGTATTTTTGATCCGCTTAACGCACCAAGTAAAACACCTATAGCTACAGGCATTGACAACCCCGGATCAATATACCCTCTTTGCAAATAAACAACCGCACTGGCAGCAGCCGTTACACCTATCATGAAATTACTGGTAGTGGTTGATACCTTAAAGGGGATACGCATAATGGTATCCATAGCCAATACTTTTAATGCACCGGAACCTATTCCCAGCAAGCCCGATATAACGCCGGCAAACAGCATCATGAAAAATCCGCCACCAACATTTTTAACACTGTAAGCTACCGGTCCGTTTGCAGTAGGGAAACTGCTGTTCAACTTTAACTTTTCGGCCAGTTTGCTCTTTTCCCGGCTTATGTGTTCGGCCTTTTTACGTAACGACATGACAGCCGATGTAATAAGGATAACACCAAATAAAATAGCTATAAAATTTGTTGGGATATAAACCGCTATAAGCGCGCCAACCATGGCGCCGGCAGTAGTGGCAATTTCAAGGAACATACCAAGCCTTATATTGGTGATGCCCTCTTTTACATAAGCCGCTGCCGAACCAGATGAGGTGGCAATTACTGATACCAGCGATGCTCCAATAGCATAATGAATATCAACACGCAACACCAACGTTAGTAGTGGAATAATAACAAAGCCACCTCCTAAACCGGTTAATGAACCTAATAAACCCGCAAAATACGAGCCGATAAATATGATAAGCGTAAATACAATTACCGACATCATTTGCAGTCAAGTTGAACTGCGAAAGTAGCAAAATTTGATCATTTAAGTCATTGAATGATAAAGACATTGGGTATTAAAAATGTCTATATTATCTACAGACAAAATAACTAACAACATAATGGTCTGAACAGTAAATACATGGCCTGAAAGTAAAAATGACTTAATGCCCCAATGACTAAATTTACTACTTTCGTGCATGGGTTATAAAAGTTTACAGGCTTGCATTACCGATCTTGAAAAAAATGGTCACCTGATACGTATAAAGGAGCAGGTTGACCCATATCTGCAAATGGCGGCTATCCATCTGCGTGTATTTGAAAATCAGGGTCCGGCCATACTTTTCGAAAATGTTAAAGGCAGCAAGTTCCCGGCTGTATCCAATCTTTTTGGCACACTGGAGCGGTCGAAGTTTATTTTCAGGGATACCCTTGATAAGATCAAGACCCTGGTTGACCTCAAGAATGATCCTATAAAAGCTGTTAAACATCCTTTTAAATATGCGGGTGTAGCACTTACCGCTTTATCGGCCCTGCCTATGAAAAGTCGTGTCGGTGCTCCTATTAACTTTGGCTATTGCCAAATAAGCGACATCCCCCAAATAGTGAACTGGCCTATGGACGGCGGCCCCTTTGTAACCATGCCGCAGGTATACACCGAAGATGCCGATAAACCCGGCATTATGGACGCTAACCTGGGTATGTACCGCATTCAGCTGGCCGGTAATGATTATATATTAAATGAGGAAATAGGTCTCCATTACCAGCTACATCGTGGCATTGGCGTACATCAAACCAAAGCAAACGCAAAGGGACAACCCCTAAAAGTGAGCATATTTGTGGGCGGTCCACCATCGCATCCAGTGGCTGCGGTAATGCCACTGCCCGAGGGGTTATCAGAAATGACCTTTGCCGGGGCATTGGGTAACCGTCGTTTCCGCTATTTTTATGATGATGAAGGGTTCTGTATTTCGGCAGATGCTGATTTTGTGATCACCGGAACAGTAATGCCCCATGATAATAAACCCGAAGGTCCTTTTGGCGACCACCTGGGCTATTACAGCTTAAAACACCCTTTCCCATTGTTGAAAGTGCATAATGTGTACCACCGTAAAGATGCCATATGGTCGTTTACGGTAGTTGGCCGTCCGCCGCAGGAAGATACGAGCTTTGGAGCGCTCATCCATGAGATTAGTGGCGCAGCCATACCTAAGGAGATCCCTGGTCTGCATGCAGTTAATGCGGTTGATGCTGCCGGTGTTCACCCGTTATTGTTTGCTATTGGCAGCGAACGTTATACGCCTTACATTAAAGAGCGCAAACCACAGGAGATACTGACCATTGCGAATCATATATTGGGTAAAAGCCAATTGAGCCTGGCAAAATACCTGCTGATAGCCGCACAGGAAGATGATCCGAATTTGGATGTGAATAACATTGCCGCTTTTTTAAACCACATATTGCAACGGGTTGATTTAACCCGCGACCTGCACTTTTACACCCGCACAACTATTGATACCCTTGATTACAGTGGCAGCGGACTAAACTCAGGCAGTAAGGTAGCCATCACAGTGGCAGGCCATATTAAACGCAAATTATGGACAGAGCTGCCATCCTGGTTTGATTTGCCCAGGCCTGTCAATAATTATAAAATGGCCATACCAGGTGTGCTAATGGTTGAAGTGCCCAGGCATATAAACCATCAGGATATAGACAATATTATCAGTATCATAGAATACCGCTTAAAAGAAGAGGAAGAAGAATTAAGCGGCTTGCCCCTGATAGTGCTTTGTGATGATGCCGCTTTTGCTGCCGAAAATATAAACAACTTTGTTTGGGTAACTTTTACCCGCAGTAATCCATCGCATGACATTTATGGCATTGGCAGCTTTACCGAACATAAACACTGGGGTTGCACCGGTCCGCTGGTCATCGATGCCCGTATTAAACCCCACCATGCCCCTGTGCTGGAAAAAGACCCCGAAGTTGAAAAACTGGTTGATAAAATGGGCGAAAAGGGCGGCGCCTTGTATGGGATAATTTGATTTTAAATTAACCGTATCAGTTTTAGTTTTAAATACAACAATGTCAATACCCATGTAAGGTTTTATATTTATATTTACCTTATAATTTTTTGTCCTTGCCTGTCACCAATACTGTTTCTTTTACAAAAAGAACTATACTCCTTTTCGTCTTTCTGCTTTTAGCATTTGTTAAGAGCTATGGTCAGCAATTTTATGTTGCAACTTCAAGTGGCTCACTGGAAAGGGTCACGATAACCAACACTGGGATAATATCGGTACCCGTTGGGGGCTGCGGATACGGCAGCTTCTTTTCAATTGCTATTTCGGGCAATAAAATTTTTTATAATTCGATGTATGGGACATTATACTCAGGTGAAATAACCGGGGGAGATACGCCCAGCATAAGTAATTGTATCAGTATTGCCTCAAGTGTAAGTGGAAATGCCCTCACCATTGATAAGCAGGGAAATCTGTATTTTGTTAGCGGCAGTAATTTATTTTCACTTGCGCCAAACACTACGAACCCTGTATTATTAGGCACCATGCCTTATAGTGCAGGTGGGGATCTGGTATTTTATAACGATGAGCTATACATGGCAGCTAACGAGGGAGGGATTGTTAAAGTATCCATCACTGATCCGGCTAACAGTACCATGTATATACCTATTCCCGGTTCAATTTTTGGTTTAACAGTTGCTTCAATAAACGGAGTTAACAAGGCATATGCCTTTTTAGGTTCAACAATTATTGAGCTGGATATGGAAAACAAGACTGTAAAAGGCACAATTGGCACCTTGCCTTACTATCCCTATGATGCTGCGAGCGAAGTAGAAGCAGGTGCTATACCCGTTATTGAGATACAGGATATTAATATTACCCATGAGTGTGACGTACTAAACAAGGGGCACGTAGAGATCACCACTAAAGCCCATAACAGTCAATATACTTATAAACTAAATACTGGCCAAAGTAATCAAACAGGTATTTTTAATAATCTTGCTCCGGGTAATTACCATGTTACCATCACATCCAATGGTGCAGAAGCAGCACTAAGCAGCGATTTTAATGTTCCTGATTATTTGCTCAGTAATCCGATAATAACAGCTACCAAAAACAATCCGGTATGTGATGTTAAAGGTAAAATTAAACTGGATGCAGGAGCAGCTAATGCATCTTATAAAATAAAGTACAATGACCAGGTTTTTGGCTTTGATCATACTTTTACCAGTTTAGATCCCGGCAGTTATCACTTTACTATTTTAAAACCAAATGGATGCATTGCCGATGAAAAGGATTATACCCTACAACTGGATAATTGCCCGCCTATAACCATTAACAATGTACAAATACAGGCTGAATGCAACACTTACGGACAAGCCAGTGTAAAAGTGATTACGCAGGATCATCCCGATACTTACACTTATACCTTAAATAATGTGAGTAACAATACAGGGGTATTTGATTTTCTGATACCGGGCACCTATACGCTAACGGTTACCTCATCGGGCGGCGACCATACAGAACAGCAGGTAATGGTTCCTGATTTTACGTTAGATAAGCCTGCGCTAACTTATAAGGTTAAAGCCGCGGTGTGCACACTACTTGGCGAAATAAAGTTTAGTATCAATGGTGATGGTAAAGGTGCTGCAAAGGTGAAACACGGTATTGATGTATCTTCAATTGATCAAACTATTAAAGGTTTAACCCCAGGGCCAAATCATTTTACCATACTTAACCAGCAGGATTGTATTTTAGATGAAATAGATGTTGATATAACGCAGGATAAATGCGAGCCGGTTATTTTCCCCAATACATTCACCCCTAATGGCGATGGCATAAATGATTTTTTCAGACCTAACCAGGAAAGTAACCCACTCAATTTTAAGCTTTTCATATATAATCGCTGGGGTAATCTGTTGTTTCAGTCTCAAAGTATTTATAATGGCTGGGATGGTACTGCTAAGGGCAACCAGGCTCCTTTTGGCGTGTACTATTGGATTGCCACTTATAACATGCCCGATGGCAAAAGCTCCCGTCAAAACGGAACCGTTACCCTGATCAGGTAAGGAAAAATCCACGAAATCATGGCAATCCTTTAATCGTATAAATCAAGGCCCAGACAAAAAAATCAACGTAATCAACGGTCAAAAATTCCGATGATGCTTTAATCGCACTAATCAAAATTGAAAAAAATCAACGTAATCAACGTAATCACCAAAATCAACGGTTAACTTTGCCATTATGAAGAATTTTCTGTTTTGTTTTATAATTATGCTGGTTGCTTTTGGTTGTTCAAAAAGAGAAGTACCGCATTACACCATATCAAGGCTGGTTAAAAGCGACACAGCCAGTAAGCTTACTGTTAATATCAATGGCCGTTTAAGTCAGGCTGACCTGTTGAGCATTGCCTCAAAAATTAAAGCAGACAGTTCGACATTACCTAACCTGTTGCTTTGTTACTTATTACCCGGTCATAATGATAAAAATACCGGCGACAATAATTTTTATGCCACCGCCAAATACCCTAACAAGGATTTAGTAACCATGCAGGACACACTAAAGGATGCCGACGGCAATGCAGTACGATTAAAAATTACAGGTTTAACAAGCCAGGTGGCTAAGCACCTGCTTGGTTTAAATCCAAAGGAAATAACGGGCAAAAACATTTTGGGCCGTTTTGTTGACGACTATAACCAAACGGTTATTATCCCTTTTACCGAACCCAACGACCCTAAAAAGGAACTGTATATTCTTGAACTGGATACCGCAGGCAAAGTAGTTTCGGCAACGGTACCTATGCGTGATAATAAAGACGGGGTTGAAAAGCTGATTGTAACCCACCGTGGTGATTACTGCACCTTAAAGGATAGTGTACTTACCCAGTACTCTATTGACGATATGGGGTTGCCATATAATAGTATCAAATCGGGTATTTAAATATAGCTTGCCCGTATAGCAACAGCTTAGCGATCAATAAAATGTGCGAAAATCACTTATGGTGAGGCTATAGCTGAAAAAGCAATTCAAATATTTAAAACCTTCACGTTTTATAGCACGTTTTATAGAATATACCGATATATTTATAATGTTTAAAATATTATAAGTATATGACCCGGAATTTTACCAAAATTTTAGCACTAAGTGTTGCTGGGGTGTTTAGCTTTTGCTGTGCAATTGCACAACCCCGATTGCCGGAAGGTTACTTCTGGAAAAAACTTTCAAACGGATTGGAAGTAGTGGTTATTGAAAACAGCAAGGTGCCACTGGCAACCATTGAAATTGCTGTAAAAAATGGAGCCTATACCGAGGGCCCTGAATTTAGCGGCTTATCGCACCTTTTTGAGCACATGTTTTTTAAGGCCAACAAGGATTATCCTAACCAGGAGGTATTTTTAAAACGCACGCAGGAGTTAGGCGCCATTTGGAATGGTACAACCGATGTGGAACGGGTTAACTATTATTTTACTTTTGACAGGGATAGCCTTAAAGCAGGTTTAAAATTCATGAACGCCGCCATCCGCTTTCCGATATACCGCGAAGAGGACATGAAAAAGGAACGCCCTGTAGTTGACGGCGAGTTTCAACGCGCCGAGAGCGACCCGGGTTTCCAGCTTTGGTTTGGTATACAGCAAAAGCTTTGGGGCGATCTCATCACCCGCAAAAATCCTATTGGGATACATGAGGTGATCAATACGGCCACGCCCGAAAAGATGATGGTTATCAAAGACAAGTATTATTTCCCGAACAATAGCTTGCTTACCATCTGCGGCGATGTAAAACATGAAGCAGCTTTTGCCCTTGCCGAAAGTATATTTGGCGATTGGGCCAGCAGCGGCTTTAATCCGCACGAAAAATTTCCTATCCCACCGTTTAAACCGCTAACAAAGAGTGAGTATTTTATAAAGGAAAGTACTATTGCCCAAACACCGTACATCCAGTTGTCATGGCAGGGGCCTTCTTATCTAACGGATTCGGCTTCAACCGTTGCTGCTGATGTGTTCTCGACCATTCTTGGGTTAAACTCGTCAAAGCTTCAGCAGGCCCTGGTTGATAAGGGATTGGCAAGCGGCGCTTATGTAAGCTATACAACCAGCCGCTACGTTGGCCCGGTTGATGTTACCATAATTCCAAATCCCAATAAATTAAAGGAGTGTTACGATGAACTGATGAACCAGATAAACCTGTGGGTTAAGGCCGACTATTTTACTGATGAACAGTTGAATGACGCCAAAGCTATTTTACTGCGCAACAGCATCCATCAAAAAGAGAAACCGTCAAGATTACCCAGCCAGATGAGCTATCAATGGTGCAGCACATCGCTTGATTTTTATACCGATCTGGATAACAATTACCAGAAAGTTACACGGGCCGATATACAAAAGTACCTGAGCACCTATGTAGTTGGTAAACCATACGCGGCAGGTATTATTATAGCACCAGAGTTAAGTAAAAAACAAAATGTAGCTTCATTTTTTGTAGCTAAGTAAATTTAAATCTTATCATGATGAAGAAATTAGTGTTCAGCCTGCTAATTGCAGCGGCGATAGGAAATATAAAAACAGCACAGGCACAAAATAAAGCTTACGAAACCACAGTTGATGGTGTAAAGGTAATTGTGCAGCCAAGCGGCAACGATATTGTAGAGATACAAACCATTATAAAGGGCGGTGTGCAAAATTATAGTGCCGCCAAAATGGGCATCGAATCGATGGCGATGAACGCGCTTACCGAGTGCGGAACTATAAAACACGATAAAAATAGCTTTAAAGATCAGCTGGATAAAGTAAGCGCTACTGTTGATGGCAGCAGTAATAAAAATTACTCTATACTCAGGATGAATTGTATTAAGGGTGATTTTGATGTAGTATGGCCTTTGTATGTGGAGGCATTAACGCAACCCCGGTTTGATGCCAAGGAATTTGCCCGCATTAAAGATGATGCTATAAGCAATTTGAAACAAGCCGATTCTCAGCCGGATAATGCCATTGATAAATATGCAGACAGAACAGCATTTGCTAACCGCGATTATGCTAAAGACCCTAACGGAACGGTTGATATTGTCACTAAGCTAACCCCCGAAGAAACCAAGGCTTATTATCAGTCAATATTGACCAGATCGCGAATGGTGATCGTGGTAGTGGCCGATTTGGATAAGGCAGTTATCGAAGCCAAAGTAAAGGCAATGCTTGGCGGCATAAAACAGGGCCAGCCGTTTGAGTTTAAAAAATCCTTTTTCAGGGTGTATAAAAATTCATTCAATGCCGAATCAAGAGATCTGGCTACCAACTATGTAGAGGGGATTACCAGCGGTCCGCAACCCGGCACTGCCGACTTTGACGCATTTAACGTGGCCATGCGCATATTCAAGGACCGTCATTTTTTAGATGTACGTACCAACAACGGTTTGTCATATGCGCCACAAGCCTGGTTTAGCGTGGGCCAAACATCGGTTGCCAAATTCTCGGTATCAACCACCCAGCCAGATAAATATATTGCTGTGTTTGATAAACTGGTTGATAAGATAAAAACAGAAGGCTTTAAGCCCGAAGAGGTTGCCAACATGAAGATCACCTACCTCACCGGCTTTTATTATAAGAACGAAACCAACAACGCTCAGGCATCGTCCATTGCATCAAATGAAGTGTTATTCAATAACTGGAAACGCTCATTAACACTGGTAGACGATGTTAAAAAATTAACCCTGGAGCAGGTAAGCGATGCTTTCCGCAAGTATATTAACAATATTGTATGGGTTTACCAGGGCGATCCTAAAAAAGTGAATCAGTTATTGTATATCAATGGTACTTTAAATAAAGGCGATAACCCGGTTAGCCATTAATAAGTTTAAAGTCAAAATTAAAAAGTCAAAAGGGTTTGGTTTTGCACCATCCACTTTTGACTTTTTTGTTTTAGATACTGCGTATGCAACTGATTTTGAGTTTTAGTTTTTGAATTTACTTTGCTGGTAATACGACCTTTTTCTTCCGTCCCCATATTTCGCCTTTATAGCGGGTAGGTACGGTATCGCCAAGTAGCTTACCCCAAGGTTTAAGATCATCAATGCGGTCAAAAATGATCTTTATTACAGCTATGAATGGTATGGACAAGAACATGCCCGATAATCCCCACAGCATATTGCCTAACAGTACAACAATAATGGATATGAGCGCGTTGATCTGTACTTTTGAGGAAACTATACGCGGTACCAATATATTATTGTCAATAAACTGGATAATCAGGTAAGCTATAATAACCCCTAATTGAGTAGAGTAACCATCCTTCGTAACCGTAGCCATCAGTACAGGTAAGGCGATAGCTATGATACCGCCAATGTAAGGCAACAGGTTTAATATAGCGCCTATAACACCAATCAGGATCCCGTATTTTACGCCTAACAACATCAGCGCGGTTGAGTTAAGGATGGCAACTATAGTCATCTCGATCAATAAACCCTGAATATAGCTTTGTATGGCCATTTTAGTTTCTTTTAAAACATCAGCCACCTGTTTGGAGTTTTCCTCTGAAAATATTTCAAAAACAAAATTAAGTATAAGAGTTTTGTAGAACAGGATTAAAAAAACATATACCGGTATCACAAATACCAGCCCGAACACGCCCAGTACCGATCCAAGTGTACGACCCACCAAAGCCTGGCTGTTATTCATGGCATCTTTGATCATTTGATCCTGCTTTTGAATAGATAGATTGAATGTTGCAGCAACCCAACCTTTAAATGTAACAAACAACTCAGCAAATTTTTGCTTGAGCATGGGCAGCGAATCGCCAAACTGTATGATCTGGGTTGAAAGAAAATAGAATAAGGCCACTATTAGTACAGCGCCAATGAACATGGTAATAATAATGGAAAATATTTTGGGCACTTTATGAGCCAGCAGCCAGTTGCATACAGGGTTAAGCAGTATGGCGATAAATGCAGCAAACGCCAGCGGTATCAGCACATCGGCCAGTTGCGAAAAAACGTAAACCAGCAAAATGAGACCGAATAGGATCACGGTATTTTTTAAATAAAATGGGTATTCTTTTGCAGCAGGCATATCGGCAGGGAAGTTTAATTTAACATTAAAGAATAGATGAGGAAAATTGTTTTAATAAGTATAATGAACCACCATTTCACTGCAATAAAAAAAGGCCCGCTGAATCAGCGAGCCTTCATATATCTAAAAGTTTAGCTTATTACTTCAATAGGTTTCTCCAGCTAACCAGGTCGCCAATGATCTTGTCAAGCTGATCTGCGGGAACACGCTCCTGCTCCATGCTATCGCGGTGGCGTATGGTAACGGTATTGTCTTCCAGAGTCTGATGGTCAACCGTGATACAGAAAGGTGTACCAATGGCATCCTGACGGCGATAACGTTTACCGATAGCATCTTTTTCCTCGTACTGGATATTGAAATCAATCTTCAGCTTGTCCATGATCTCGCGCGCTTTTTCGGGCAGACCATCTTTTTTGGTAAGCGGGAAAATAGCGGCTTTAACCGGGGCCAGGCAAGGGTGCAGGCGCAGCACGGTGCGGCTATCCTGTTTTTCGTCGGTGCTCAGGTCTTCTTCCTCGTAGGCATTAATCATTGTAAGCAGGAACATCCTGTCTAACCCGATAGAAGTTTCAATTACGTAAGGAATATAGTTACCATAAGGTTTATCTGTTTCAGGGTCAACCTCAGGGTCAAAATATTGCAGTTTTTTACCTGAAAATTTCTGATGCTGACTTAAATCGAAATCGGTACGGCTGTGTATGCCTTCCACCTCTTTAAAGCCAAACGGAAATTCAAATTCAATATCAAAAGCCGCGTCGGCATAGTGGGCCAATTTTACATGTTCATGGTAACGATACTTGGCGGCATCGGTTCCCAGGGCAAGGTGCCATTTAAGGCGTGTCTCTTTCCATTGATTAAACCATTCTTTTTGTGTGCCGGGGCGTACAAAAAACTGCATTTCCATCTGCTCAAATTCGCGCATACGGATAATGAACTGGCGGGCAATTACTTCGTTACGGAAAGCTTTGCCAATTTGCGCAATACCGAAAGGGATTTTCATCCTGCCTGATTTTTGAACGTTCAGGTAGTTTACAAATATCCCCTGGGCAGTTTCCGGACGCAAATAAACTACATCTGCATCATCAGCAACAGCGCCCATTTGTGTGCTAAACATCAGGTTAAACTGGCGTACATCGGTCCAGTTGCGGGTACCGCTTACCGGGCAGGCTATTTCATGTTCAATGATCAGGTCTTTCAGTCGCGGCAGGTCCTCATTTTTAAGGGCCTCATCCATATCATGCTGCAATTGTTCGGCTTTATCCGTTTTGCCGTCCTTATCATACCGATCAATCTTATCTTCCAGCAGTTGATCGGCACGGTAGCGTTTTTTTGAATCTTTATTATCAATCATCGGGTCGCTGAAACCATCAACGTGCCCGCTGGCCTTCCATATTTTAGGGTGCATAAATATGGCCGAATCAATACCTACAATGTTATCATTCATTTGCACCATGGCTTTCCACCAGTAGGTTTTGATGTTGTTCTTTAATTCGGCACCAAACTGGCCGTAATCATAAACAGCGCTTAAACCATCATAGATCTCGCTCGAAGGGAAAACAAAGCCATATTCTTTGGCATGTGATATAACATTTTTAAAAAGTTCGTCGGTTGATTTGCTCATAATAGCTGCAAAGATACAATTTAGGTGCAAAGGTTAAAGGGGAAAGGTTAAAGCAGATAATGAACCTTATTGAGTTGTTTAATTTGGAGTTTATGAAGGTATTAAAATGTGTGGTTTGATTAAAAAATTCGATGAAAAAGCTTATTTTTCCCTGAATTTTACCTTATCATATTGCTGATCAAAACTATAATGCACCCGCTGTTTTCTATTCCACGYATTGCTGCGTTGATACTTATTTCCATAAACTTTTTTACAGGAAATTTATTTGCCCAGGCACCTGTTATTAAATATACAACCCCGCAAAGTTATACTATTAATGCACCAGTATCCGCTTTAGCGCCTACTAATACGGGGGGTGCAGTGCCTGCAAATGTATATGGAGCGGTGAGCACACTGGCTGGCGGAAGGGCACCAGTTACTTATGATAGTTTTGGTACTGACGCAGGTTTTAACTTGCCATCGGGCGTTGGCACAGCTACAGATGGTGTCATTTATATTAGTGATTATGGCAGTGGCGCAATAAGAAAAGTAACGCCGTTGGGTAATGTAACTACCATAAACAATGTTGGTACGCCAGCCTCGCTCACTTTAGATAATCAAAACAATATTTACATATCTGATTTTCAAAGCAACAATATTTTTAAGATAAGCTCCAGCGGAGTAAAAACAGTTTTTGCCGGCAGCGGTACGGCTGGTTATCAGGATGGAACAGGCACCGGTGCAAGTTTCAATAGCCCCGGGGGCATCACGGCCGATGATTTAGGTAATATATATGTGGCAGATCAGCAAAATAACAGGATCCGGAAAATAACACCGGCAAGAGTTGTTACTACCATTGCTGTCACTGGCCCTGCCCCCGGATTTAACAACCCCGATGGTGTAGCTGTTGATAAGCAGGGGAATATTTTTGTTGCCGATACCAAGAATAACCTGATACGAAAAATAACACCAACCGGCAATGTAACTACTTTTGCCGGTAGCAGCACGGCTGGTAACATGGATGGTACAGGTATAGCCGCGGCTTTTAATTATCCAACAAGCCTGACTTTTGATGCATCGGACAATTTATTTGTGGCCGATTATAAAAACCACCTCATTAGGAAGATTAGCCCTGCAGGTAAGGTAACAACCATAGCTGGCACAGGCAGCGGAGGCGCAGTAAATGGTATTGGTACCGCTGCCAGTTTTAATTATCCCATTGGTTTAGCTTTTGATGGAAGCGCTAATTTATATGTAACCGATTTTGGGAATTATTTGGTGCGCAAAATAACTTTAAGTGGTTACACCATTGATAAATCATTACCGGCAGGCCTTGTATTCGATCCTAAAACCGGCATTATTTCAGGTACGCCAATAGTTTTATCGCCCCCAACAAATTATACCATAACCGCTTATAATGGCAGCGGCAGTAACAGTACCATAGTAAATATCCAGGTAGTACAGGATGTCGCATTATTACCATCAGTTATTACTTTCCCCCCTCCCGTAGTTGTTCATATAGATCCTGATAATATTTTACATCCTGGTGCTACAAGTACCAATACAGAAACCCCCATCACTTATACCAGCAGTAATCCGGATGTGGCTTATGTGGGAGCAGACGGACAAATTCATGTTATTGCCCCCGGAGTAACTATTGTTACAGCCTATCAAAGCGGCAATGAAAACTACTCGCCTGCTACGCCGGTTCCCAGAACTTTTACCATTACTCAGGATCAGGTGATCAGTTTTCCGGCCATTCCTGTTAAAAACACCTGCAGCGCTGATTTTCCTACAGGCGCCCAGAGTTCAAATTCCACCATTCCACTTACTTATTTAAGCAGCAATCCTGCTGTGGCTACCGTTTCAGCAACCGGTAACGTGCATATCATTAGTCCGGGAACAACCACTATTACCGTATCGCAAAACGGAAATACCTTGTTTAATGCTGCTATCCCGGCATCCCAGGTATTAACTGTTGCCGACCTGGTTACACCTTCAGTACATATAACACCCGACGGCTATGGGAGTTGCGACGGTTTAACCTTAACCTATACTGCTATACCGCTTAATGCCGGGAGTAACCCAACTTATCAATGGAAGCTAAACGGCCAAAATAGCGGAGATAATACAGCTGCTTATATCAGTAGCACTTTAAAAGATGGTGATATCATTACCTGTGTGGTTACTAACAACGATGGATGTATCCCGGTAAGCTCACCTGTATCTAACCCGGCGAGTTTAACATCATATCCTTATACCACAATTTCAGTAACCATTACTTCATCAGTAAATGGAGCTGTAACTATCGGTACTCCCATTACATTTAAGGCAATTCCATCAGCTAATTTACAAGATAATCCCATTTTTCAATGGCAGGTGAACGGACAAAACGCCGGCACCAATAGTCCCAACTTTACTACCAAAACTTTATTAAATGGTGATGTAGTTACCTGTACAATGATTTCGGGTGGCAAGTGCGTAGCGAACCCGTCTGTGCTCTCTAACGCTATAACGGTTTCTGTATCATATACATCATTGATTGTTATTCCTAATACTTTTACACCAAATGGGGATGGCATTAATGACACCTGGGAAATAGTTGCATTATTGGCTTACCCCCATTGTACCATAAATATTTATAATCGTTATGGTTCAATTGTTTATCGATCCATTGGTTACCAGCAGCCCTGGGACGGAAGAACCGGGGGCAAGCCTGTACCCGGAGGCACGTACTATTATGTCATCAATCCTGAAAATGGAAGCCCGAAGCTATCAGGGCCTATTACTATAATCAGGTAATTATAAAAAAGGTTTAAAATCATCTCAAATTTCATAGTTATTTTTATATTCAATGCTTTTCATGTACGTATATTTATCATAACCTAAAACTAAATATGTATTAATTCATTATCATATATAAGCCAATTAATTCCCCGATCCATGGAACACATCGTTAGAATACTTGCTATTAATAACGTTACCCACAACGTAAAACAGTTTATTATTGAAAAGCCCGATGGTTTTACATTCACTCCCGGACAGGCAACGGAGCTATCAATCAACCAACCGGACTGGGAGAACGAGAAGAATCCCTTTACTTTCACCTGCCTTACCAATGCCCATTACCTGGAGTTTACTATTAAAATATACACCGACCACAAAGGTGTTACCAACCACCTGGGCGAATTGAAAGTTGGTGATGAATTAATTTTAAGAGAAGCCTGGGGGGCTATTGAATACAAAGGGCCAGGTTATTTTATAGCAGGCGGTGCAGGCATTACCCCATTTATTGCCATATTAAGGCAACTGCATAAGGACGGCGAGCTATCAGGAAATGCTTTGTTTTTCTCCAATAAAACTGATGATGATATTATTCTTGCCGATGAGCTTAAAACCATGCTGGGCGACAATGCTCATTTTACAACTACCCAACAGCAAGGCGGCAATAATGATCATCGCCGTATTGATGCCGAATTTTTAAACGCTGAGATAACTGATTTTAACAAACATTTTTACGTTTGCGGCCCCGACCCCATGGTTAATGAAATAATCGAAACATTAGCAAAATTAGGAGCCAATGCTGATTTTATTGTTTTTGAAAAATAATTTATATACCGGCTTTTACATGGTATCAAAAAAAGAGATAGCCCATGAACAATAAAAACTCATGGACTATGAACCATAAGCCACCATCCATGAACTATCAAATTCTTTTTTTTACTAAGCGTAACGATTTTTTATATGGTATTCAAGCTGGGCCATTATGTTATCGTCCAGATTACCCAGGCTGCAAACAAAATCGCATTCTTCATTAAAATTAACTTCTGCTATAATTTTACCCTGATCAACCACGCGGAACCTTCCTGCTTCGTTGGGTAAAATAGCTACAATGCGTTCATCATCCTTAAAATTGATCAACACATGAAACTGGCGTTGTGGTATAAATGCTATTTGCTGTAACATAAAACCCCCTTTCCCTTGTTAAAAAATATTAATAAATATCAAGAGCATTGATTACTATAAAGTTAACGAATTTAGTTTTAATTAATTGTTATGTTTTGTAGCATTTTTTGCTCCAAATATTATAATAACTTTAGCCCGCAATAACTATGCTATGAAGTATCTCTTTAATCTTTTTTTATTATTGATGGTAAGCGTTGCGTGCCAGGGTCAAAAACTAAAGCTTGCCTTACACTTAACCAAAGGCAATACCTACAATATGGTTACTACTACCTCCTCTGCTGTAAAACAAACTATTAACGGTCAGTTAAACAATATTGAATTAACCATTACGGGTAATACATCGTTCAAGGTGCTTAATGCCGATGACTCACTTTATTACATGGAGGTTAATTATAAAAACCTGGGTATGAAAATGCAATTACCCACCGGCCCTGTTAATTTCGATTCACAAAAGAAAGACCCTTCTGATATCATGTCGTCCATCCTGTCGGGTCTGGTGAATAAACCTTTTACAGCTACATTTACCAAAAGCGGTAAAGTAAGGTCGGTTGAAAATGTAGAGAAGATGATCTCATCGGTGCTTGATGGTTTTACGCAGGTACAAGGGCCGCAAAAAGAACAGATTAAAAATCAATTCATCCAGTCGTTTGGCGAAAAAGCCATTAAGGGGAACATCGAAATGTCGACCGCTATTTTTCCTGAAGTCCCGGTATCAAAAAATGAAAAATGGACTATAAATACCACGCTGGAAAGCGCTATGACCGCCAAAATAAGCACCGTTTACCAGTTAACAGATGTTACCCCTACCAGCTATGCTATTCATGGTGATGCCACTATTGCAACTAATGCGAATGACAATTATAAAGAGGTAAATGGGATGCCCATGAAATATAACATGAGCGGAACAATGACAGCCGATATAAAAGCAGATAAAGCTACCGGCTGGATCAGCGAGTCAAAAACCAAACAGACGATAAGCGGTACTGTTGAAATAAAAGATAACCCAAAAGTACCCGGCGGCATTACTTTCCCTATGAGTGTGGTAAATGAATCGGTTACTACGGATAAATAAAATCTGATATTCTGTATAAAAAAAGTCCTTGCATGACTACCTGCAAGGACTTTTTTATACCCGGTTATTTGTCAATTTGTTAATGGCTACTCACCCAGAAGCCTTCAAGGTAAAGTTTGTAACGGGTTGGTTGAAATTCTCCATAAGCAAAAACAACTATCACGTCACCTCTTTTGCAGAAGTACAATCTTAAGTTATCAATGCCTTTGTACAAATTCAGAAATCCGCCATCTGAAGTAAATCCGCCGGTTTTTACGATGGATTCAAAATCATCATTACCAATAATATGACGCAGATCCTCAAAACTATTATTGGCAAAGTCATTAAATTGTATAGTCCCCCCTATATTTATTCCTATATCTGGGATAATGGATCTGTTTAAAATTTCCGATTCGGATCCATCAAAAACCAATGACTTTACCTTTATATATTTTGTGATCATTAATAAATGTTATTTAATCTTTTCTTCCTCCAGGTAACCCTCTTTTTTCAGATCGTTAACCGTGTAGGGTAATTCATCCTGGGTACCTAAACCCGGTTTACCAAACCAGGGAATAATTTTCCCTTCTCTTACATTTGGAATAGGTTTTACAATTTTGTAAACCCTGTAGGGCGAATTCAGTGTCTTATCCGGCAATGCCCGTTGCGGAAAAGGTACAGATTTTAATGATACGAATGTTCCTTTGTCCTGAAATACACTGTCGGCATCGTAATAACCGCCATAACGATCAACCTCTAATCCAACTTTCAGGATAACTATCTTTAAATTTACCGCACCACGGTTTGGGGGCCAGCCACCGTTCAGATTGTTGGTAGTAAAGAATTGCTCCAGTTCGTTCCATTTTTCTTCCTTCCAAAGTTTCCATGCCGCCACTGCGAGGAGCTTTTTGGTACTGTCGGCAAAATCGGATACCGATGCCTTAAAATCCTCAAAACTAACCCCTCTTACAAGGCCGTTGCTGTTTCCATGATGCTTTGATGAACCTGCGGTGTGTTGGTGTTTTTTTGATTGCTGCTTTTGGGCATTCGCCATGAACGGCATGAGCAGCGCCGCCAGTAGCAAAATTCTGATTGTTTTCATTTGATTTGGTTTAAGTGCTATAAAAGTAACATGTACCATACTTTTCTCCAAACGAAATTTAAAATTTATTTTTAAGCAATAGTTAAACCCTTTTGTTCACTTATGCAGTCCGAATTTCAGTTCACATTTCTTAATCACCAATAACTTAATGATGTTAATCACTTAGGAATGAAATAAAGTAATTCTTAACTTCGCATCTATGTCACCAGCCGAAGCTAAAAACCAAATACAGGCCTTAACTACCGAATTAAAGCAGCACAATTACAATTATTATGTGCTGGCTATGCCTACCATTTCTGATTTTGATTTCGACAAGAAACTGGAAGAGCTGAACAAGCTTGAAAAGGAGTTCCCTGAATTTGCCGACCCGGATTCGCCTACACAAAAAGTGGGAGGAGATATTACCAAAGAGTTTGTAACGGTGAGGCACCGCTGGCCAATGTTGTCATTGGGTAATACCTATAATGAACAGGAACTGCTTGATTTTGATCAGCGCATCCGCAAAGCCATAGGCGATAGTTTTGAGTATGTATGTGAGCTTAAGTTTGATGGCTTATCTATGAGCCTAACTTATGAGGATGGCAAGCTGGTGCGCGCCGTTACCCGTGGCGACGGTGTACAGGGCGATGAGGTAACTACCAATGTACGCACTATAAATACCATACCCAAGCGCTTGCACCAAGGCAGCTACCCCGACTATTTTGAGATACGGGGCGAAGTTTTTATGCACCGCAAAGCCTTTGAGCGCCTTAACAACGAACGTTTGGAGAATGGCGAGGTTGCTTATGCCAACCCCCGTAACTTTGCCTCAGGCACCGTTAAAATGCAGGATTCGGCCGAGGTTGCCAAACGCCCGCTGGATTGTTTCCTGTATGCTTTAAATACCGATAAAACTTTATTTAAAACTCATTGGGAAAGCTTGCAGGCCATTAAAAGCTGGGGCTTTCATGTTAATGACCACAGCCGCCTGTGCGGCAGTATGGATGAAGTATTACAATTTATTGCCAAATGGGATAAGGACAGGTTTGATTTAAGTTATGACATTGATGGCATTGTAATAAAAGTAAATAATTACTCGCAGCAGCAGGAACTTGGTTTTACGGCCAAATCACCTCGTTGGGCCATATCCTACAAATACAAGGCCGAGCGGGTTGAAACCGAACTGATTAGTGTAAGTTACCAGGTTGGCCGCACCGGTGCGGTTACCCCTGTTGCCAATTTAAAACCGGTATTACTGGCTGGTACTACGGTAAAACGCGCCACCCTGCACAACGCCAATGAGATCATCAGGCTCGATCTGCATGAAGGCGACACCGTTTTTGTTGAAAAAGGCGGCGAGATCATCCCGAAGATCATCAGCGTAAATCCTGAAAAAAGGGCAGCTAATGCCGTACCCGTGGTGTACCGCACTACTTGTCCGGCTTGTGATACCCCTCTTGAACGCAAAGAAGGCGAGGCAGCTTTTTACTGTCCCAATGATGAAGGTTGCCCTCCGCAAATAGTGGGTAAAATGCAGCACTTTATTGGCCGCAAAGCCATGAACATTGATGGCCTTGGCGATGAAACTATTGAAACCCTGTACTCCCGGGGATTCATCAGGCACATCAGCGATATTTATAAATTACATAGCCATGCTGATGAACTGAAACAAATGGAACGTTTTGGCGATAAATCCATCAACAACATGCTTGATGGTATTGAAAAATCAAAACAGATGCCTTTTGAAAAAGTGCTGTTTGGTTTAGGTATACGCTATATAGGCGAAACGGTTGCTAAAAAACTGGCCATGTATTTTAAGTCGGTTGATAAACTGATGGCTGCTACTTACGATGAACTGATAGCTGCCGAAGAAGTTGGCGAACGCATAGCCCAAAGCCTGATTGAATATTTTAGCAACGAAAAACATCAGCAGGAAATTGAAAAACTAAAAGCCCTGGGCCTGCAATTTGTTGCCGAAGAAAAAGAAGTGAAACTGGCCAGCGAAAAATTGGCAGGGCAAAGCTTTATCATATCAGGTGTGTTCGAGAAATTCTCGCGCGATGAGCTAAAAGATCTGATAGAACAAAATGGAGGTAAAATACTAAGCAGCATATCGGCAAAGCTTAATTACCTTGTTGCAGGTGATAATATGGGCCCGGCCAAACTTGAAAAAGCCCAGAAATTAAATATCCCTATCATTAGTGATGATGAACTTTTGGCCATGACCAGTTAATTTAATTAAATTTTACAAAAAGCCATTGATTTGTAAAAAATATGTACATTTAACTATGTTTTCATTTTTTAAATAAAAAGCAAAACTAAGTAACTAACCATTACGTACTTATCACATACCAATTAGTGATACTTCTATTTTAAACAGACCGATTATCAAATTTTTATTCAATGGCACGTTTTATCGCTATACAGGATAATATTTTTTGCGAACCCTGCAAAGAATGTGGCGCAAGACCTGTAATTGAACAGTTAAAAGGAACTTTTGTGGTGCGGTGCCCTCAACATAAATCCCACTACAAAACAAAAGCAGGGTTAATTAATATTGATGACTGGAATTTAAAAAACAAAACACATCCTCCGCTCGGCAATGCTGAAAATCCGCAAAAAGCATCCTGATCAAAAGGTTGCTCTTGTTTCTGTTTAATATATTCTCTCCTCCTGTTAGTTATCTTCAGGCTTACTTAATACAAGCCTGGTATTATTTAATTTCACATTATTTAACAATCCGGCGTTGTAACATTTAGTGAATAAGCTTCATCTTAGCATAAACTACCTGCTAAATGAAATCTACCTTTTTGTTTATTCTCCTTTTTGTATCAAGTATCCCCGTATTTTCTCAACAACTTATCATCAGCGGCAAAATAACCGACGAAAACAACAAGCCCATTCCTTTTGCATCCATTTATGTAAAAAACACTA
The DNA here is from genome assembly GCF_056401495.1 of Mucilaginibacter sp. P4_E8. Classification (NCBI taxonomy): domain Bacteria; kingdom Pseudomonadati; phylum Bacteroidota; class Sphingobacteriia; order Sphingobacteriales; family Sphingobacteriaceae; genus Mucilaginibacter; species Mucilaginibacter sp. P4_E8. Next base: position 28,122 of record NZ_JBFUJG010000031.1, on the reverse strand, counting down.
CTAAAGGTGTATCAGCAAATAGTGAGGGTGCGTATGAGCTGCAAATAAGCCCTGGCAACTATGAATTACAGTATAAAGCTTTAGGTTACGGGCAGCAAAGCCAGCGGGTACAGCTTACCGGCAACCAGGTGATTAATATCGCGTTGAAAACTGAAACCTATCAATTAAAGGCTGTATCTATACATGCAGGCGGAGAGGACCCTGCTTATGCCATTATTCGCAAAGCCATTAAAAAACGCAAAACCTATTTAAACGAAGTTAATGCTTACACCTGCGATATTTATATTAAGGGTTTACAAAAGTTATTGGCCGCGCCTAAAAAATTCCTGCTTTTTGATGTGCAGAAAGCTACCAGCGAAGCCGGCCTCGACTCCAACCGTACGGGCATAGTTTACCTGTCAGAATCAGAATCGAAATATAGTTTTATACGTCCCAATAAGGTGCACGAAGTACAGGTATCCTCTAAAGTGTCAGGGAGTAATAAAGCATTCAGCTTTAACCGGGCATCAGATATGGCCGTTAATTTTTACGAGAATTTTGAAAACTGGGAAGGCCTGAGCAACAGGCCGCTGGTATCGCCAATAGCCGATAATGCCTTGTTTTATTATAACTATAAATGGATGGGGATATCTGTTGAAAATGGCGAAACCATTAATAAAATAAAAGTAAGCCCTAAACGTGCACATGATCCTTGTTTTGAGGGCTACATTTATATACTGGATGATAGCTGGCGGCTATCAGCATTACAGCTTTACCTTACTAAAAAGGCAAATATTAATTTTGTTGATACCCTTAAAGTAAACCAACAGTTTTACCCGGTAAGTAATAAGGCCTGGATGCCGGCTACCATTAAGTTTGAATTTACAGGTGGCTTATTTGGCTTTAAGGTAGGTGGTTATTATATTTCGATATATAAGAATTATGACCTTAACCCCAGCTTTGAAAAAACAAATTTTGCCGAGGTTTTACGTATTGAAAAAGGGGTCAGCAAGGATTCGGCATTCTGGAACCTGGAAAGACCGATACCGTTAACTGATGAGGAAAAAACTGATTATCAAAAAAAAGATATACTGGCCAAAAAGCATGAGTCAAAGCTATACCTCGATTCGTTGGATAAAGCTAACAATAAAGTAAAGCCATTAGATGTTTTGCTAACCGGCGTTAATACCCGCAACCGTTATAAAAAGGAATCATATCATTATGATGGTTTGCTTGGTTCGCTATTATATAATACAGTTGAGGGTTTTGCCATTAACTACGGCGCATCATACAGTAAACTGGTTGATACTATTGATAACAGGTACCTGATATTAAATGGCAAGGTGCGTTATGGATTTTCGAATCACTTGCTTAATGGCACAGTTGGGGCAGCCATACCTTTAAAGCGGTTCACGCTTAGCTTAACCGGAGGGTCTGATGTCACTGATCTTAATAACCAGCAACCGATATCCACGCTCTTAAACTCCCTGTATAGTTTGTTTGAAAAGCAAAACTATCAAAAGCTGTATCAAAAGCAATTTGTATCGGCCTCACTATCCGGTCGTATAACCGGCGGATGGAAAGCTTCTGCATCTGCAGAGTGGGCCAATCGCAAGTGGCTGCCCAACTCATCAACCTATAGTTTCTTTGACCCTGCAAATAGGGTATTTACTTCTAATAATCCATTGATCCCAACGCAGGATATTCCTTTATTCCCTGAAAATCAATCATTCAAGATCAACTTGCGTACTACTTATGATTTTAGTGATAAATATGAAACCTACCCGTCAGGCCGGCGGTACCTGCCATCAAAATATCCAACCCTTGGCTTAAATTATACCAAAGGGATAAAAAGCCTCTTTGGGTCAGACGTTGATTACGACCTGCTAAGTGCCGACATCTCCAAATCAAATATCGATATGGGTTTTTATGGCAAAACTTCCTTTTTTGCCGGCGCAGGTAGATTCCTGAATGCCAACAAATTATTTTACCCGGATTTTAAGCATTTTGACGGCAATCAAATTTTAGCATATACCCCCGGTATCAATCGCTTCCTGCTTTTAGATTACTATAATTTTAGTACGCCTGATAAATATGTTGAGGCTCATCTGGAACATAATTTTTCGGGTTTTATTACTAATAAGATACCCATCATCCGTAAGTTTAAGCTACAGGAAATCGTTGATGTTAACTACCTGTACACCCCTACCCTTAAAAACTATACCGAACTGGGCTTTGGGTTGCAATACCTTAACATCAGGGCCATGTATGGCATATCCTATAATAGCGGCAGCAAAGTAAACTCGGCCTTCAGGCTGGGGATAAGTCTTTGATTTAGTATCAAGTAGTTAGTATCAGGTATCATGATTTACCAGCAGGATTTTGATATTTTATATTCAATGYTGACCCATGGTAATAAACCTGAGTATTTTATGCAAATTCGGTAAATACTTGATACCTGATACTGGCTACTTGATACTATCTCACTATATTAGCATCCTTTAATTTTAATCATGAATAAATTTTACGGATCAGGGGTAGCCATGGTGACCCCTTTTCAGGCGGATGGGCAAATTGACTACGAGGGTTTACGAAACCTTATTGAGCATTTGATTGATGGCGGGGTGCAATACCTGGTATCATTAGGTACAACCGGCGAAAGCGCCACATTGAATGCCCAGGAGCGAAAGCAAATATGGGCATTTACCGCTGAGGTTGTAAATAAGCGGGTAAACTTAGTTGCAGGTATAGGCGGCAACAATACCCACGAAGTGGTTGAACAAATAAAGGAGTTTGATACCAATGGCTACGATGCTATATTATCATCAAGCCCGCATTATAACAAACCTACCCAGGAAGGTATCTATCAGCATTATAAGGCTATTGCGCAGGTAGCATCGCTTCCTGTAATATTATATAACGTACCCAGCCGTACCGGGAGCACTATAAGTGCTGAAACAACCGTACGCCTGGCTCGCGATTTTAAAAATATTATCGGTATTAAAGAGGCGTCAGGTAATTTTGACCTGTTTAACCAATTGATGCGGGATAAGCCCGAAGACTTTTTATTCATATCTGGCGATGACCCGGTTACCCTGCCTATGATGGCATTAGGTGCCGTTGGTGTAATATCAGTTATTGGCAACGCGTTGCCAAAGCAGCTATCAACTATGGTGCAACTGTTGCTTAATAACGATTTTAAAACTGCGCAAAAAGTACATAGCAGCTTAATTGAATTTACACGGCTCATGTTTATTGAAGGCAACCCAGCCGGTGTAAAAAGCGCGTTAAAACATTTAGGTATTTGCGGCGATGGGGTGCGGCTACCTCTTGTACCGGTAAGCAGCGGCACAGCTGCCGCCATTATACAGGAAACTAAAAAATTAGCATAAATAAAAAACCCGGTTAAAAAATAACCGGGTTTTTTATTGGAATAAGATTATCAAAAAATCTTCCTTAGCTTTCTTTATTTTTCGCCTCCTGGACTTCCAAACGGATAGCCTGTGCCAGGTTTTTAAGATCTTGCATACCTTTACGAACACGGGTTCCGGCAGCGCTGTTTCCTTTGTTGTAGAATTTGTCGGCGTCAGCTTCCAAAGATGCTACGAGCTCTTTTACTTCAGTAAATTTTTTCATTTAATTACTCCTTTTAAAATTATTAAGGTTTATTGTTTTAATTAAAGCTAATCTATAATGTTTTTTTTTAATTAAAAATTTTTGAAGCAAAAAAATACTGCCTTTAAAGTGCTTTTTTTCCACATTTTATAGTGATAATATAATATTTAMGCTACTATATATTATATTAAAAACACAAAGACTTAAAATATTGTATATTATATTTAATCAATAATTATAATATACAATAAATATACATAGAAAATAATATTTTATATGTTTTAAACTAAGAAAACAGATATTTTAACACTATTCATATATTAAAACCTATTAAATGATTTTTTGCAATATATCGGGGTAGTGCTGGTGTGTTTTTATGATCAGTTCGCCAAACAAAGTATTGGCCCAGGCAAACCATTTACGTGTAAAATCGGCAGCATTATCCTTATTAAACGACTCATGCATAAAACCCGTACCGGCATGTGTGGTTTTTAATAATCTAAGGCACTCCGTAATCTCGGCCTTATTGCTTGATGTCAGCCCGCGCATAATAATAGCCATTGGCCATATATAACCGATGCCTACGTGCGGGCCACCAATACCTTCGGCTACTTTACCTTTAAAAAAGTATGGGTTAGCTTCGCTTAAAACAAACTTGCGGGTATTTTGATACAATACATCAGTTACCGGTAACGAGTCAAGATATGGCAATGCCAGTAAGCTGGGCACGTTTGAGTCGTCCATAAAAAGCTGGTTGCCGTAGCCATCAACTTCAAAGGCTAATATTTTGCCATACTCGGGGTGTTGTGCCACCGCGTATTTTTTAAGGGCGGCATCCACTTCGGCAGCAAGAGACTTACAGGCTGCTGCTGTAGTGGTATCATTACCAATAGTGGCATACATTTCGGCCATTTGGTTAAGGCTGGTAACCGCAAAATAGTTTGACGGTATCAGGAACGGATAAATAGTCGCATCATCTGACGGGCGGAATATGGAGCAGATCAATCCAACTGGCTTAACAGGGTTACCGTATCCTTTGTTAGGAGCCGTATCGCTGGCCACCTCTGTTTTCCTTTGGAAGTGGTAAGGCCCTTTATCCGTTTTGCGCTGCTGTTCCTTAAAGGTGCTTAAAATGATCTTGCCAGCCTTTTGCCAGCTATCATCAAAAAAGCTGGTATCGCCACTAATTTTCCAGTAGTTATAGGCCAACCTTACCGGGTAACACAAGGAGTCTATCTCCCATTTGCGTTCATGCAGTTCGGGTTTCATATCGGTGCGGTCGGTATCCCACTCGCTGCCCGTTGGCCCCTGGTTAAAGGCGTTGGCATACGGATCTATCTGTACACATTTGGCCTGGCGGCTCAATACCCCCTGGATCAGCTTTTTAAGTGCCGGATCAGTTTTTATGAGGGGCAGGTACGGCCAAACCTGTGCAGATGAATCGCGCATCCACATAGCGTTAATATCGCCTGTAATTACAAAAGTGTCGGGTTTACCGCCGGCTTCCGAATAGTTTACTGTAGTATCGAGTGTATTGGGATAGCAATTTTCAAACAGCCAGGCCAGTTCAGGATCTTTAATATCCTTTTTAACTTTTTGTATAATAGCCTCAACCGCTTTGCTGGTAAACTTACGGTCGGCAAGTTTTGGTCTTTGACTTTCAAAGGCAGGCAAACTGCTGGCAAACAATGACGGTGTAACACCAAGGGTCAGTCCCGCGGTTGCAATTCCGTTCAGTTTTATAAAATGTCTTCTGGTAAGCATAAAGATTTTTTAATGGTGGCTGTAAAAATATAAAAGCCATTGGTTATCCGAAAGATATTAAATTTTATTTTAAAAGGTTTTAGCAGGCCCGGCTTGTCATGCTAAACTTGTTTCAGCATCCCACATGCAAAGCATACAGCACATCGATGACTGTCCTGAGAGATCCTGAAACAAGTCCAGGATGACAACGGGTAAAACATAAAGGCGCCTCAAATGAGGCGCCTTTATGTTTTACCTTCGAGAATCATTAAACCCCCAGATCCTGCATAATCGAATCAATTTTCGCTTCCAGTTGCTGATCGGTTTCTTTATAGGCCTCCTTACTGGCCAGCTTTCCGTTCACACTGCAATAAAATTTGATCTTAGGCTCAGTACCCGACGGACGGGCAGAAATAATGCTTCCATCTTCGGTTATAAATTGCAACACATCAGATGTTGGCAGTTCTATAGCTTTTGTAGTATTGGTATTCAGATCGGTTTCTACACGCTTTTCGTAATCTTTCAGCGTAATAACCTTTGATCCGCCAAGGGTAGCCGGAGGGTTGGTCCTGAATTTTTCCATCATGGCTTTAATCTCTTCGGCACCGGTTTTTCCTTTTTTAGTAATGGAGATCAGTTTTTCTTTGTAAAAGCCATATTGCACATAGGTGTCAATAAGCGCTTCGAATAAACTGCTGCCCTTATCTTTATAGTAAGCGGTCATTTCGGCAATAAAGGCACTCGAAACTACGGCATCCTTATCACGTACCAGCTCACCTACCAGGTAACCATAGCTTTCTTCGCCACCACCAATAAAGGTTTGCTTACCCTGCAGCTGGGTCATCAGCTCGCCAATATACTTGAAGCCGGTAAGGGTATTATAATAGGTAACGTTTTTGGCCTTGGCTATCGCCTCGATCAGGTTTGAAGTTACAATGGTCTTAACAATATACTCCTTACCGGTAAGTTTACCTTTGTCCTGCCAGGCAGTTAACAGGTAATTAATAAGCATGCTGCCGGTTTGGTTACCGTTTAGCAGTATAAATTCATTCTCGGTATTTTTAACAGCGATGCCCACACGGTCAGCATCCGGATCGGTTGCCAGTACCAGGTCGGCATCCACCTCCTGCGCTTTTTTCAGAGCCAGTGTTAAAGCTTCCTTTTCTTCGGGATTGGGGTACACTACTGTAGGGAAATTACCATCAGGAGTGGTTTGCTCATCAACCAATATCACGTTTTCAAAACCAAATAGTTCCAGTGCTTTTGGCGTAAGGGTAATCCCGGTCCCGTGAATTGGCGAGTAAACAATTTTAAGATCCTTTTGTCTTCTGATAGCTTCGGGAGATACCGAAAGTTTGGTGATCTCGGCCAGGTACAGCTCGTCTATATCCTTACCTATTACTTCAATATTTTCGTCAACACGGTTAAACTTCACATCGTCAATACTGCTAATGGCCGCCACTTCGTCCATTACAGCCTTATCATGTGGCGCAACAAACTGACCACCGTCATCACCATAGGCCTTATAACCATTATACTCTTTTGGATTGTGCGATGCGGTAAGCATCACTCCGCTTTTGCAACCCAGGTGGCGCACGGCGAATGAAAGCTCTGGAGTAGGGCGTAAGGCTTCAAAGTAATATACATGAATACCATTTGCCGAAAAAACCTCGGCAGTGGTGGTGGCTAAAAAATCGGCGTTGTTACGGCTATCATGCGCTATAGCTACTTTAATCTTTTCGCCGGGATAGGTTTTCTTCAGGTAATTTGCCAAACCCTGGGTAGCTGTGCCAATAGTATATTTATTAACACGGTTTGAACCAGGCCCCATAATACCGCGGAGGCCGCCGGTTCCAAATTCAAGATCTCTGTAAAACGAATCGGTTAACTCAGTATAAGCTTTATCATCAAGTAATTTTTGAATTTGCTGCTTAACATCAGCATCGTAGTTGCCTTGAAGCCACGTGTTTACTTTCTGTAGAACGGAGGGGTCTAATTCTTGCATATGTATTATATTAATGAATGAATTGTTAAAGTCTGCTTGATAACAAATATGGTAATAAAAAGTGTGAGCGCAATTGAACAATAAAATATTCTGATGATTTTTTAAACCTAAAACGGATAGGTTAGCCGGTTTATATCTTGCCGAATCAGCCTTCATTCATTTGCCATATAAAAGAAGCGTTCGGATGTTCGCTTTTTTGTGTGCATCCCCCCCCCCGAACAGGGTTAATCCGCCCGTCATTGCGAGGGTATGTTATTGGGGATTTTCTGCAGATAAATAATTATATTTAATTACCTTTCATAAACCTAAGCCATGAAGAAATTTGCGTTCCTGTTTCTTGTATTTTCATCATGTATCGAGTCCCCTAAAAAACATGATTCAATTGGTGTTAATCCAACCCAAAAAGCAGCTATGGTTGCGCAGGTCTGCATCGATTCAATGTATAACGCGTATTTAGTAAATATGTCTCGGGCATATCCATATCATATCACGAAAGTGGTGCTGGAAAAATCAAAATATTTTGATAATGATCAAAAATTTCATTGGGGCAAGCACCCTGTCAGCTACAAATTTGTACCCGATAGCCTGAAGAATAAGCCATATGAATATGATACCTTTTCAAATATCGAAATGCCGTACATTCTGAAAGCAGATAGTATAGCTGGTTATGATCTTAATAAAGCGTATGTAAGAATGCTAATGACAGGCATTGGGTCACAAATTGAATTTTATCTGTCACATGAAAATAACCACTGGATTATCAGGAAAACGATTGGGATGGACTATAAGGAATAAAAGAAAGGCCCCAATAAATTGAGGCCTTTTTATCAATATGCAGTATATAGCAATTACGCTATTTCCAGTTTGTCTTCTTTATAGTAACCAGATTTTAGTTTTTCTGCCATTTCGCTATATGCATCCAGCGTACGTTGTACATCTTCTAAAGAATGTGCCGCAGTTGGTATTAACCGAAGTACAATGAGGCCTTTAGGAATAACCGGATATATTACGATAGAACAGAATATGCCATAATTTTCGCGCAGGTCGCGGGTTAAGCTGGTAGCCTCATACAGGTCGCCTTTTAAAAACACCGGGGTAACCATACTATTGCTCACACCCAAATCAAAACCTCGTTCTTTTAACCCTTTTTGCAGTGTAGTAGCAATTAACCAAAGTTTTTCGCGCAACTCAGGTTTTGATTTTAATAGTTCGAAACGTTTTTTCAGCCCTATTACCATTGGCATAGGCAGGGCCTTTGCAAATGTTTGTGACCGCATATTATAACGCAGAAAATGAACTATCTGTTCATCGGCAGCTACAAACGCGCCAATACCTGCCATTGATTTAGCGAAAGTACCGAAATAGACATCCACCCCATCAACGCAATCCTGTTCTTCATGTGTACCGGCACCGGTTTTACCCATAGTACCAAAACCATGCGCGTCATCTACCAGTAAACGGAAATCAAACTTCTTTTTAAGTTCAACAATTTCTTTCAGCTTGCCTTGAACACCCGACATACCGAAAACGCCTTCGGTGATCAGCAATATACCGCCGCCGGTTTGTTCAGCCAGGCGGGTTGCGCGTTCCAGTTGTTTTTCGCAGCTTTCCAGGTCGTTATGCTGATAAACAAAGCGTTTACCCATATGCAAACGTACACCATCAATGATACAAGCATGTGATTCGGCATCATATACTATCACATCGTTCCTGTCAACCAGCGCATCAATGATAGATACCATACCCTGGTAACCATAGTTTAATAAAAAAGCAGCTTGTTTACCAACAAAAGCGGCCAGGTTGTTTTCCAGTTCTTCGTGATGTTTGGAGTTACCTGACATCATACGGGCACCCATGGGGTAAGCCATTCCATAATCGGCAGCGGCCTGGGCATCAGCTTCCCTTACTTCGGGATGATTGGCAAGGCCCAGGTAATTATTCAGGCTCCAGATCAAATGCTCTTTGCCATTGAACTCCATGTGCGGCCCAATCTCCCCTTCCAGTTTAGGAAATGAAAAATAACCATGTGACCATTTTTGATGCTGCCCGATAGGGCCGCCCAAGCTTTTTGTTATTTTATCAAATAGATCCAAAATCGTATGCTTTTTTAGATAGTTATAAAAATACAAATATAGCCGTTTGAACTGCTTGCTACAATAGCTATAACTTTTTAGAATAGGTTATAACTAAGTATCCAGTATCAAGTAGTTAGTATCAAGACTTTAATGCCAATTCAAGTTGTGAATGCTCTTAACTACAAAAGCCATTATAAAAATTGTGGTTCTTTATAATGGCTTTTCAATTATCCTGATACTTGATACTAATTACTTGATACTAATCAGCGTTATCGTGTAAAAACGAATTGTTTTTACGAATCTCGGTATTGCCTTCGTTATCAGGGATCAGGCTAAACCTCGAGATCTGACTTTCGTCAGACTGCGGGGTTTCCTGCAGTGCTATTTCTTTACGTTTATAGGCCGGTACATTTTCCAGCTCCTGTATGTTACCGCTACGCAGTTTCATGCTCAGGTCTTTGAGGCGCATGATACGCTCGCGCGATTTTTTAAGTTGCTCCTCAATTGATTCGTTTGTTTTATGATCATCGGCTCCAACCACAGGCTCAGGTTCAGGTTCAGGCTGCGGCTTAGGTTCAGGCATCCTTTCTTCCTTAACAGGTGTGTATGATTCCGGCTCGCTCATTTTAAAGGTAAAACCTGCAGTATCCGGTTCATTTTCCTCCTCGGCATCCTCTTCGGCCAGGTTATACCTCATTACCACCTCTTCTTTTTCATCGGGGCGGGCAAACATATCAAATAAGCCGGTTTGTTTTGGCTCATCTTTTTGTTTGATGTAGGGCTCGGCAGTAGCGTTGGCCTTTACCGGGTTAATAAATTCATTTACTGGTTTTACCAAAGGTTTAGCCTCGGGCTCCAGCATAGATATGATCTTCTTATTGTTATTCTCTTTCTCACGCTCATCCTTGGTTTGGAAACCGGTTGCTATAATAGTTACCGATAATTGCTCGCCCAGGTTATCATCCACGCAATTACCCCAAATCAGGTCGGCAGCCAAACCGGCTTCCTCCTGTATATAATCGGTAATGATGCTTACTTCATCCATGGTTACCTCTTTAAGGCCTGAGCTGATGTTAAGTAAGATGTATCGTGCACCTTCAATTTCGTTATCCTTTAACAATGGCGATGATAAAGCACCTTCAACAGCCTTTAAAGCGCGGTTCTCGCCTTCGGCGGTTGAGCTGCCCATGATAGATACGCCGCTGTCTTTCATCACCGTGCGCACATCCTTAAAGTCAACGTTGATATAACCAGGTAAGGTTATGATCTCGGCTATACCTTTAGCTGCTGTTGTTAATATATCATCGGCCTGCGCAAATGCAGAGCTCATGGTTAAGTTCCCGAATATCTGGCGTAACCTGTCATTTGATATCACCAGGAACGAATCGACATATTTTTTCAATTCTTCTAAACCGGCATCAGCCTGCATTTTACGGCGTTTACCCTCAAATGAAAATGGCGTAGTTATAATACCTACGGTTAGTATATCCATTTCACGCGCCGCTTTGGCTATGATGGGGCTGGCGCCCGTACCGGTACCACCACCCATGCCTGCTGTAATGAACAGCATTTTGGTATTAACACCCAGCATTTGCTTAATATCGTCGATATTTTCAATAGCTGAGTTTTTGCCCACCTCGGGTATTGAACCGGCACCCATTCCTTCAGTAAGGCTGGCGCCCAGCTGTACCTTGTTAGGTATAGGACTTAGCTCCAATGCCTGGGCATCAGTGTTGCAAATTATAAAGTCAACACCGGTGATTCCCGACCTGTACATATGGTTTACCGCGTTACCGCCGCCACCGCCAACACCAATTACTTTGATGATTGACGATTTTTCTTTTAACATCTCAAACTGCATAATCTTCGTTTTCAGCTATATGTGATCCAACCAATATTTAGATTTTACCATCGTAATAATAGGACTTTTTCCACAAAGGTTTTCCACAATTGTCAATAATGTGGAAAAGTTGATTTTTGTGAAAAACTATTTCAAAAAGTCCTCGTCATTAATATCGTCTTTAATAAATGTGATACTCTTTTTCAGCAACCTGTCAAACAAACCACCTTCTTTAGTTTTGGGTTCGTATTTGGGTTTCTCTGTTTTTGCTTCGGCATTGCTTGCCGCATTCATGTACTCCGTTTTCTGGATACCCTTTATCAACAAGCCTATACCTGTAGCAAAAGTTGGGCTTTGCAGCTCCTCATAAATATTTTTAGGCAGCACTTCGTTTTTAGCCAAATGCTCTGTTGGGTAACCTACGCGACAATCCAAACCGGTAACAAACTCAACCAGCTGGCGCAGGTGCTTAAGCTGCGCACCACCACCGGTAATAACTATACCTGCTATCAGTTTTTTCTCGTAACCCGATGATTTGATCTCATAATACACATGCTCTACAATCTCTTCCATACGGGCCTGAATTACATAAGCCAGGTTTTTTACCGAGATCTCCTTTGGCTCACGGCCACGTAAACCGGGTACACAAACAATCTCGTTCTCTTTATTCTCATCAGCCAGGGCCGATCCGAAACGCACCTTCAGTTGCTCGGCAATGTTGCGCATCACTGAACAGCCCTCGCGGATATCTTCGGTTACGCTGTTACCTCCAAACGGGATCACCGCAGTATGGCGTATAATACCCTCATGGAAAATGGCCACATCTGTAGTACCACCGCCAATATCAACCAATACCACACCCGCCTCTTTCTCTTCCTCACTCAACACCGACTCTGACGAAGCCAGTGGCTCCAGTATCAGGTCCTGGCTATCCAAACTGGCTTTGTTTACACATTTCACAATATTTTTGATAGCCGTAACCTGGCCCGATATGATGTGAAAGTTGGCCTCAAGCCTTACGCCTGCCATACCAATAGGGTCTTTAATACCCGGCTCGTTATCAACCGTAAACTCCTGCGGCAGCACATGGATAATCTCTTCGCCCGGAGGCATCACCAGGTTATACATATCCTCAATCAGTTTATCAATGTCCTTACGGCCAATTTCTGATTGCAGATCGCGACGGGTTATTAAACCGCGGTGCTGCAGGCTTTTAATGTGCTGCCCCGCGATACCCACAAACACTACCTTTATATCTACATTTGATTGTGCGCCGGCCACATCAACCGCCTGGGTTATACCCTGCACTGTTTTATCAATATTTGATACCATACCACGGGTAACACCCGCAGATTCGGCCTTGCCAATTCCTAATACCTCAATCTTCCCATTCTTGCTCCTGCGACCAACAATGGCGCATATTTTAGTAGTCCCGATATCCAATCCTACTACAATTGGCGAACTTTTTTCTTGTGTTGAGCTTTTGTCCATATTCCTAATTAATTTGAGATGTGTCCTTTTTCATTTTAGCAGAGTCGGGTTTAAGGCTTGCAGCTTTACTTGCCCTGATCGAATCTGCCTTCATATTTTCATTTTTAATACCAACCACCTGGCCGGAGTATTTAACATTGATCATGCTGTATTTATCCCAGCCCACCCGTGGCAGCACCTCTTTATAAAATGCCAGCAGGTTGGTAAATTTTACCTGTAGCGAATCGGCATTACCTATCAGTATCCTTTGGTTGCCCACACGTGGTATCAGCTCAATTTCACGGTCTTTATTTACATACAGTTGTGCTATCTGCGCATCCCATAATGAGTCCTTACGTATAAAATCGGCCGTAAAGAACAGGTCTTTGGCCAGTTTAGTATGCAACGAGTCGACATGGTTAGTGAACAGTTCATCAATAAATCCGTTAGCCACCAATACCCTTGCGGTAAAGTTTGGCGACAAAGGAATTTTTAAGCCATGCTGGTCAACATAAAAATCCATATCATAATGGTTCATGATACGCAGTATAGGCTGGCGCTGGCTTATTTCAACCCTTAAAACGCCGTTCATTTCGGTATAAACCTTAGCAAACTCAATAAATGGGTTTGCTCTTAATTTATTTTCCAGTTCCTGGATATTAATTTTCTCCAGTTTGCGGCCTATCAGGGTATGGCTGCTGGTTTGCAATATCTGGTCAACCTCTTCCTTGTCAATAAAATACTGGCTGCCCGGTATATTAACTTTTACAGCCGTACAAATAACCGCGGCTTTTTTAATTTCGATGAAACTCATGAGCGCTATGAGGCCACCCAGGCAAATTACCCAGGCAAAGCCAACAAGCAGGCGCTTCCAAATGAGTTTCTTATTCATGATTTAATATCTCCTTTAAAGGGTGAACCAATGTGTCAATATCGCCCGCTCCTACAGTAAGCAGCAATTCGGGTTTTTCATGTGCCACCGCATACAGTGCTTCCTGTTTGCTCAACTTCCGCTTGTTTTGCAGCTGCATTCTGTTTAATAGCATGTCTGACGTTACGCCTTCAATAGGCAACTCACGCGCCGGATAAATATCCAGCAGGATAAGCTCATCAACCATGTCAAGCACTTCGGCAAAGCCATCGGCAAAGTCGCGGGTGCGGGTGTACAAATGCGGCTGAAAAATGGTGGTCAGCTTTTTATCAGGGTACAGTCTTTTTATGGATGATATGCAAGCCCTTAATTCCTCAGGGTGATGGGCATAATCATCAATATAAATATGCTGCGGTGTTTTTACTATGTACTCAAACCTGCGCTTAACCCCTCTGAAAGATCCCAGCGCGCTTTTAATAGCATCGGTACTCACATTAAGCCTTAAAACCGCCTCGATAGCAGCCACAGCGTTCTCTACATTGTGTGTGCCTGCAATACCCATTTTTATGTTGGGGATAGTTACATCGGCATTTACAAAATCAAAATAAAAGTCGCCATCTGCTATACGTACGTTTGCGGCATGGGCATCGGCATGGGTATCATCAATGGCGTAAGTATAGCCGGTATCAAGCGGCAAGCCATTTTTATGAACCAGTGTACCACCGGTTTTTATCTGCGAAGCAAACAGTTTAAATGATTCAGTTAAGTGTGCATGATCGCCATAAATATCAAGGTGGTCGGCATCCATCGAAGTGATGATGGCCACATCAGGGTACAGGGTCAGGAACGAACGGTCATACTCATCGGCTTCAACCACCATTACATTACTTTTGCCGTACAGCACATTGCTTTGGTAATTAGATGATATGCCACCCAAAAACGCGGAGCAATCATTGCCAGAATCTTTCAGCAAATGCGCCACCATGGTTGAGGTGGTAGTTTTACCATGTGTACCGGCAACGGCTATGGTAAAGGAGCTTTTACTGATCAACCCTAAAACCTGCGAGCGTTTAAACAGCTCAAAACCCTTATTTTTAAAATAATTCAATATAACCGAATCTTTGGGTACGGCCGGTGTATAAATAATAAGTGTATCGTCGCAAGGCTGTTGAAAGCTCATAGGGATCCACTCTGCCTTGTCGTCAAAAACAATTTGTATACCTTCGTTATGCAGGTCGTTGGTCAGATCGGTCGAGGTTTTATCATAACCGCAAACAATACAACCCAAATGATGGAAATATCGGGCAAGGCCGCTCATCCCGATGCCGCCTATACCTATCAGGTAAACCCTTTGTATGTTGCGTAGTTCCATTTCTTTTGTTTTAAAAAAGGCCCTCCCCTTTTGGGGAGAAGGAGGACCATAATTTTAATTGTTGTTTATTGTTAGCTTTAATAATTCACGGGCAATAACCTCATCGGCATTGGGCATAGCCATTTTACCAATATTAGTACCCAGTTTCTTTTGCAGATCTCTGTCGTCTAAAAGTTCAATTGCCCGGTCAACCAGTTTTGTTTCGGCATTCCTGTCGGCCAAAAATATTGCCGCATCCTCTTGCACCAGCGCCAGTGCGTTCTTGGTCTGGTGATCTTCAGCCACATTTGGCGACGGCACCAGGATCACCGGTTTTTTAACCATGCACAGCTCGGCAATGGTACCCGCACCGGCTCTTGATATAATGATATCGGCAGCGGCATAAGCCAGATCCATACGGGTTAAAAACTCCCTTATTTTCACATCCGGATGATGATTCTCACCCAGTTTTTCAATGATCTGCTTATAGTAAAACTTGCCGGTTTGCCAGATTACCTGCACATCGGCAGCTATCAGCTTATCTAATCCTGCTGCTATACTGTTGTTTAATGTGCGTGCACCCAGGCTACCCCCGGTTATCAGTATGGTTTTCTTAAATGCCGATAACTTGAACAATTCAAGTGCCTGCATGTGCTTACCTGCAACATTCACCGCGTCCTTACGGATGGGGTTACCAGTTTTGATGATCTTACCGGCAGGAAAAAACTTTTCCATACCATCAAAAGCCACACATATTTTTTTGGCGTTTTTACCCAGCCATTTATTGGTGATACCCGCATAAGAGTTTTGCTCCTGTATGAGGTAAGGTATATTTTTTAACGATGCAGCGTACAACAGCGGCCCGGAGGCATAACCACCCACACCCACTGCGGCATCGGGTTTAAAATCTTTAATAATTTTAAGCGCCCTGCGAACACTGTTTACCAGCTTAACCGGGAACATTACGTTTTTCCAGATAGAATTACGTTGTATACCCTGAATATCCAAACCTATGATCTTATATCCGGCTGCCGGGACTTTCTCCATCTCCATCCGTCCATTGGCGCCAACAAACAATATCTCAATAGCCGGATCAATATTTTTTAAAGCATTGGCAATAGCAATGGCCGGGAAGATATGTCCTCCTGTTCCGCCACCGCTTATGATAATGCGCTTCGGCCCCCCAGCCCCCTGAAGGGGGCGTTTTTGATTGGCGTCACTCACATTATTGCTTTCTTTTTTCATTGTTTTAATTCCTTGTTTCTATATACACTATAGTTCCCCCTTCAGGGGGTTAGGGGGCTATTACGCCGTCCTGATCTCTCCTACTACCACTTTCCTGGGTTCTTCAATATCACGGCTTACCGATAATATGATGCCAAACGCCACACTTGTAAATAAAATTGATGTGCCCCCCATGCTTACAAATGGCAGCGGCACCCCTGTTACCGGGCCTAAACCTACCGCCACGGCCATATTTGCAAAAGCCTGTATGGTTAAGCTAAAACTTAAACCGCAGGCCAGTAATGCCCCGAAAGCCTTTGGGGCCTTCGTCACAATTTTTATACACCTGTATAGTAAAAACAGGTAAATGCCTATTAAGGCAAAGCCTCCTGCCAATCCATACTCCTCAATGATAATGGCGTATATCTCGTCGGAGTATGACTCAGGCAGGTAATTTCTTTCGGTACTGTTACCAGGGCCTTTGCCAAACAAACCGCCACTGGCAATGGCTATCTTAGCATGGTCAGACTGGAATGACTTATCAGCCTTGGCCAACTCGGGGTGTAAAAACACATTAACCCGCGAAACATAGGTGTGCCTGCGCGGCCCTAAAAAGATAACGCCCATTAACAATATCAATCCGGCCCCGCAAACCACGGCAATTTGCTTAATGCTGATACGCCCAATAATGAGTAGCAAAATGCTTACCCCAAATAGCATCAAAGCTGTTGAAAGGTTGGCCAGGGCTATCAAAATAAACACCAGGCAAACAGAACCCATGATAGGCAAAAAGGATTCTTTTACATCCTTTATATTTTCCTGCTTGCGGGATAATGTACGTGCCAGGTAAGTGATCAGCGCCAGCTTAGCCAGATCCGATGTTTGAAAACTGAGGCCTATTACTGGGATATTGATCCACCG
This sequence comes from Mucilaginibacter sp. P4_E8, assembly GCF_056401495.1. Lineage (NCBI taxonomy): Bacteria > Pseudomonadati > Bacteroidota > Sphingobacteriia > Sphingobacteriales > Sphingobacteriaceae > Mucilaginibacter > Mucilaginibacter sp. P4_E8. The sequence goes on along the minus strand of NZ_JBFUJG010000031.1, from coordinate 11,028 downwards.
GCTGGCATTGTTGATGTGGCTACCAAATATCAATGTATATAACAACAATGGTATGGTAACTATCATCATGATCTTTGAAATACCCGCATAATAACGGTAATCGAGCTTATGCGAAATATACATGAGCGCAATGCCCCCAACAACCATAGCCAGGTGTTTCATCAGGATCGACTCGACCCCAACCCCTCTTTTATAGGCCAGCGTACCTGTTGAACTGTATACAGCCAATAGGGATATAACAGAAAGCAATATGACTATAAGCCATATCCAGCGGTCGCCTTTTGTATTACTGAGTATCCTATGCATTTAGCCCCCTCTAAATCTCCCCCTAAAGGGTGAGACTTTTAATTTTATGTTCGTTAATAATCTATTCTATAATCTAATTTTACTTTTTCATCATCTGCACATTCATTTTCAAATTACAATTCCCTTACCGCTGCTTTAAATTGGTTGCCGCGGTCTTCATAGTTTTTAAACAGATCAAAACTTGCACAAGCGGGAGATAACAATACAGTATCGCCTTTTGTGGCCAGGTGAAATGCCACCTGCGCTGCTTCCTGTGCCGATCCTGTATTGACAATCACTTCCACATCATCTTCAAAGGCATCATGGATCCGTTTATTGTCCTTTCCCAAACAAACAATAGCTTTAACCTTTTGCTTTACCAATTCTTTAAGCATACCATAATCATTGCCTTTATCAACACCGCCCAGGATCAGTACCACATCAGTGGTCATGCTCTCTAAAGCGTACCAGGTTGAGTTAACATTGGTGGCTTTTGAATCATTAATGAAACTAATGCCTGATATTTTACCAACCGACTCCAGCCTGTGCTCGATGTTTTTAAAGTTACCCATGCTCTCCCTCATCGATTCGTTGCGCAATTCGAGCACCTTTGCTACAATACCTGATGCCATGGAGTTGTAAATGTTGTGCTTACCCTGCAGGGCCAGTTCTTTAATTGACATTTGAAAATGTTCTTGTTGTATGTTTATGACAATATTGTCGTTTTTGAGATATGCTCCCGGTTCAATCTTTTTTTCTATTGAAAATGGTAATTGCTGCGCTTCAAAACTGCGCCCGGTCATACCTTTTATGGTTTCCGAGTCATCGGCACAATAAATAAAATAATTGGCCGCTGTTTGATTTTGCGTAACGCGGAATTTTGATGCCGCGTAGTTTTCCAGCTTGTAATCGTACCTGTCTAAATGGTCAGGCGTAATATTAAGCAAAACAGCAATGTCTACCTTAAACCGGTACATGTCATCCAACATAAAGCTGCTTAGCTCCAACACATAATATTCAAATTTTTCGGTGGCTACCTGGTAGGCAAAGCTTTTTCCAATGTTACCAGCCAAACCCACATTTAAACCCGCATTTTTAAGAATGTGGTAAGTTAAACTCGTGGTAGTGGTTTTACCGTTTGAACCGGTTATACCTATAATTTTGGCATTGCAATACCTGCCTGCAAATTCAATTTCGGATATAACAGGAACACCTTTTTCTTTTAATTTTTTTATAACGGGGGCCTTTTCAGGGATCCCCGGACTTTTAATCACTTCAACCGCGCTTAATATTTCGGCTTCGGTATGTTGATTTTCCTCAAAGCGGATATTCCAGTCCTGCAGTTGTTTTTTATAGTTGCCCGCAATAGCCCCAAAATCCGAAACAAAAACATCATACCCCTGCTGTTGGGCAAGGTATGCCGCACCCACACCGCTTTCGCCGGCGCCAAGCACAACAATAGCCCCCCCCGCCCCCTGAAGGGGGTGCTTTTGATTGGGTATGTTTTTATTCTCGTTCATTCCTTTATTGTCCTTATTCTTTTATCTTGATTCTAATCTCCTGCTTCTTTCCCTCCCCCTTTAGGGGGTCGGGGGGCTTTATCTCAGCTTCAATGTTATTATCGTTATAATAGCCAGCAAAATCCCGATGATCCAAAAGCGGGTTACGATTTTTGCCTCGTGGAAACCTTTTTTTTGGTAATGGTGATGCAATGGCGCCATTAAAAATATCCTCCGGCCTTCGCCCGAGCGTTTCTTGGTGTATTTAAACCAGCCTACCTGCATTATAACCGATATATTTTCTATCAAAAACACACCGCATAATACCGGCAGCAATAATTCTTTACGTATCATAATGGCAAAAACCGCTATGATACCGCCTATGGCCAAACTTCCTGTATCGCCCATAAATACCTGGGCCGGATAGGAATTGTACCATAAAAAACCCACACAGGCCCCTACAAATGCTCCCGCAAAAACCACCAGCTCGCCTGAGTTTGGTATAAACATGATGTTCAGGTAATCGGCCATGGCAATGTTACCCGATACATAAGCCAGTATGGCCAGTGTGATACCTATAATTGCTGATGTACCTGTAGCCAGTCCATCAATACCGTCGGTAATATTAGCTCCGTTTGAAATAAAGGTGATGATCACGATAGCAAAAAACAGAAATACTACTAATGCATATTGCTCATATCCTGTACCTAAAAATTTAAGCACCTTGGCATAATCAAACTCGTTATTTTTATAAAAAGGCATAGTGGTTTTTGTTGAATGCACATCCTGGGTGTAAACCGGAATATTCCTTTTCATGTGAAACTCCACAGGTGCATCAATTTTAACCGGCAACTTTACTTCCTGTCTGATCACGATATCGGTATTGAAATACATGGTCCACCCAATAATGAGCGAAAGCCCTACCTGGCCTATGATCTTGAACTTGCCCGCTAATCCTTCTTTATTTTTTCTGAATACTTTGATATAATCATCTAAAAAGCCAATAGCACCCAACCATATAGTGGTGATCAGCATCAGGATAATGTACACATTGCTTAGCTTGGCAAACAGTAGCGTAGGTACCAGTATACCTAGTAAAATGATGATACCCCCCATTGTAGGTGTACCTGATTTTTGCATTTGCCCTTCCAGGCCCAAATTCCTTACCGTTTCGCCAACTTGTTTAAAACGCAGGTAATCAATTAACCGGCGACCATAAACCGTGGTGATAACCAGCGATGTTATTACAGCCAAAGCCGTACGGAAAGTGATATACTGAAATACCCCCGACCCCGGAATACTGTAATTTTTATTTAGATATGTAAATAAATAGTATAACATCTTTTGATTGATGTGCAGATGTGCAAATTTCAAATGTGCAGATTCCAGATGTGCAGATTTTAGATGTGCAGATTTGCGGGTTTATGTTTTAATTTTTTATTTATATTAATTGGTTGATATTTTGTTTGAACCTTAATTTGCCCGATTAAAAGATTTCCATGATTCTGGTGATTCTTTAGTTCTGTAAATTCTGATTCAGACAACTAATTCATTTCTTTAAATTGGTTCTCTAACTCTTCCATATCATCAAAGTGATTTCTCACTCCGTTTATTTCCTGGTATTTTTCGTGACCTTTACCGGCTATTAATATAATATCGCCGGGCTGAGCAAGCATACAGGCTGTTTTAATACCTTCACGTCTGTCCACAATACTTACAGCATGCCGTTTAAAGGCGGGGTCAATACCCACCTCCATATCTTTTATGATCTGGGCGGGATCTTCCGAGCGCGGGTTATCAGACGTAAGTATTACCTTATCGCTCCACTCGCTGGCTACGCGTGCCATTACAGGGCGTTTGGTTTTATCCCTGTCGCCGCCGCAGCCAATTACGGTTATCACCTTTTCGTTACCCTTACGTATGTCATGAATAGTGCTTAATACATTTTGCACCGCATCAGGTGTGTGGGCATAATCAACTATACCTATCACCTTGTTTGGCGCTACTATATATTCAAAACGACCTTCGGCTCCGGTTAACTTGCTCAGGCTGGTTAATACTTTTGCCTTATCCTGATCAAGCAGCATGGCGGTAGCATAAACGGCCAGTAAATTATAAGCGTTAAAGGTGCCTACCATTTTAAACCATACCTCTTCGCTATCAATTTGCAGCAACAGGCCGCCGAATTGGTTTTCAAGGATGCGGGCCTTATAGTCGGCCATGGTTTTAAGTCCGTATGACTTTTTATGAGCCTGTGTATTTTGCAACATTACATTACCGTTCTTGTCATCGCCATTGGTAAGCGCGAAGGCATTTTTGGGCAAGCCATCAAAAAACGCCTTTTTGGCTTTCAGGTAACTATCAAATGTTTTATGATAATCTAAATGATCATGCGTAAGGTTAGTGAATATACCACCCGAAAAATTCAGGTTGGCAATACGGTGCTGTGCAATCGCATGTGAGCTTACCTCCATAAAGCAGTAGTCACAGCCCTGTGCCACCATATCATCAAGCAGGCGGTTAAGCTCAATCGAATCGGGCGTGGTATGGGTTGATGGGATCACCTGGCCGTTAATCTGATTTTCAACAGTCGACAGTAAGCCGCATTTATAACCCAGATCGCGAAACAGCTGGTAAAGTAAAGTAGCTACCGTGGTTTTGCCATTGGTACCTGTTACCCCTACCAATTTTAACTGTGCCGATGGGTTATCATAAAAATTAGCGGCAACAATGCTTAGCGCTTTACCGGAGTCGGCAACCATTAAGAAATCAACCTCGGCGGCTGTGCGTGCGGGCAACTCTTCGCAAATAATAGCAATGGCGCCTTTCTTAATGGCCTGCTCAATATAATCATGGCCATCAACCAGGGTGCCTTTCACAGCAACAAACAATGACCCGGCAATTACCTGCCGCGAATCAAATGTTACAGAAGTAATTTCCACATCGGCACTTCCCTGTAATTCAGTGAAGGCCAGTCCATCCAATATATCACTTAAATACTTCATTCCAGTTCAATTGTTATGCGTGAACCCTTTGGTATTAAGCTGCCGCCAGTAACCGATTGTGTGGTTACTACGCCGCTGCCGCGTACCGTTACTTTATAACCCGCATTGCCCAATACATACAAGGCATCACTAAGGCCCATTCCGGTTACTGCCGGAACGGCGCCGTTCTTATATCTTACTTCTTCAAAAGGGATACCGTTGCTGGTATCAACCCCATTGCCTTGTGCATTGGCCGATGCGTAAAGTGGTTTTACACCCAGTTTGGTATAAACCTGTTTTAATGCTTTTAAATTGCCCTGTTTTACTTTTGGCATGCTTGTATTGCCCACCAGGTGCGTAGCCGGGTTTTGGTTTATCTCCATATCATTGGCATAAACCCTGTCGGCTACTTCCCTGAAAACCGGACCAGCAACTTTTGCCGCCAGGTAATCGCCTTTGGTTGGATGATTAATCACCACGATCATGGAATATTTAGGATGATCTGCCGGGAAGTAACCGCAGAATGAAGCCTGATATATTTTATTGGCAGTATAGCCTTTTCTTCCGTCGGCAACCTGGGCTGTACCGGTTTTACCCGCTACGCTATACAACTTGTTTTTGATCACATTTTTACCGGTACCATTAAGTACTACGCCTTCCAGCATACCCTTTATCTTCCCCAGTGTAACATCAGAACATACCTGTTCATTAATAACCCGCGCCTGGAACTGCTCAATAGGGTTACCCAGGCGACGTATCTCGCGCACAAATATGGGGGCAATCAATTTACCGTTGTTGGCTACCGAATTATAGAAGGCCAGCATTTGCAGCGGCGTTAAGTTCATTTCATAACCATAAGCCATTTCGGGCAGGGTATAATTCTTGTTCCAACTGCGGTTTGACGGATTTTTGATGACCGGTCTGCCTTCGCCTGGAATTTGCAAGCCCAGTTTTTCATTTAAATGATAACTGTAAAGCTTGTTGATATACTCCCATGGATTACCGCTATAGTATTTTGTAACCAACTTAGCCGCCGCAACGTTTGATGATTCTTCGAAAGCGCGTTTAACGCTCATTTCATAATTATCATGTTCCGTATCGGTAATAGTTGGCCCTTTTGGGAATTTATATTTACCACCTTCGGCATTTATTATGGTACTGGTATCAATTTTATGCTGATCAAGTAAAGTCATGTACGATGCCAGTTTAAAGGTTGAACCCGGGTCAATAGCGTTACTGATAGCGTAGTTCATTTTTTCCTGGTAATCACCATCCTTTGAACGGGTAAAGTTGGCAATAGCCCTAACCTCGCCGGTAGCCACTTCCATCAACACTACGCAACCATGGTCGGCCTCGCTTTTTACCAGTTGTTTTTTCAAAGCATCCTGTGCCACATCCTGAAAGTTCACATTGATGGTTGATATGATATCGGCCCCATCCTTTGCGGCTATCTCATCCTCATCATTATTAACCGGCATCCAGGTGCCACCGGGGATGCGTTGCATTAAACGCCTGCCATTCTCTCCGTTGATATATGACGAATAGGCCCCTTCAAGGCCTACCGCATTTTTAACATTCTGGTTTTTATAACCAATGGTACGGGCCGCTAATGAATGAAAAGGCAGTATGCGCTTATTTTGCTGCAGTACTATTAAACAGTTTTTGGTTTTTCTTTTTTTGAATATCGGGAACTCACGAATCTTCTTTAATTCCTGGTAGCTTACCCTGCGTCGCAGGAGTTGGTACCGCGAACCTTCCTTACGTGCATCGCGCAGGATCCTGGAGTATTCCCGGGTTGATCTGTCGCCATACATTTTTGACAAGTTTGCAGCCAGTACATCAACATTATCATTAAAAACGCTGTCATCGGCAATGCCACCTGCCAGCATATCCATATGCAGCTCGTACTCAGGTACTGATGTAGCCAGCAGGCTGCCATCTACAGAAAAAATATTGCCCCTTGCCGCTTCCACATCCCGGTATTGTGCCGACATGCTTACTGCCATGGCTTTCCATTTTTTGCCCTGTACAAACTGTACCCGGCACAACTGCACCACTACAGCAAACGCAAATAACAATATCAACCCGAAAGCGATATACACCCGCAGCAGAATGTTGGTTCTAATTCCCATCCTGATCTTCCTCCTTTACTGTTATCTTTTGCGGCGGCTCCACTGATTGCCTTACCCCAAGGGTATCGGCACGTTTGGCCACCTCTGTTAATGTACTCTTAAAAGCCATTTCGGCTTTGGCGGTTTTATAATCCCAGCCGCGTTCTTTTACTTCTTTAGTTATATTATCAATGTCACGTATCGTTTTTTCGGCCAGGTGCATGTTGCCAATGTATATCATGCCCAATAGGGCCACATACATTACAAACGGCAATGCGCTGGTGGCCTTTTCAGTACTGAGAATGCCCTTTGAAAAAAGCTGTGTAAAAAAATTATCCGAGATTTCCTTTGCAGGTTTTTCCTCAACGATAAGATTTTCTTCCGCTTCATCCTCCTGAATTTCTGTACGCAAACGATTGGTCATTTTTTTACAGCTATCCTTAATTTAGCGCTCCGTGCTCTGTTATTATTCTTTATTTCGTCTTCCGATGCTGTTATAGCTCCGCGGCTTACTGCAGCAAACGGTTTATTATCATTGCCATACAAATCTTTCTCCACCTCGCCGCTGAACTTACCCTTGGCTATAAAATTCTTCACCAGCCTGTCTTCCAGCGAATGGTATGACATCACCACCAACCTGCCACCAACAGCCAATACCTCGGCCGACTGGATCAAAAATTCCTTTAAGGCTTCCAGCTCCTGGTTAACCTCAATGCGCAAAGCCTGGAAAACTTGTGCCAGGTATTTATTTTCCTTACCCCGTGGTATCCGGTTACTTATCGCATTTTTCAGATCGGCGATGGTCACTATCGGCGCATTTAAACGCGCGGTAACAATAGTTTCGGCCAGCGATTTGGCGTTTTGTATCTCGCCGTAAACACCAAAAATGCGGTGCAGTTCCGCAGCGGTATAATTATTTACCACATCCTTAGCCGTAAGCTCGCCCAACTGGTTCATCCTCATATCCAGCTCGGCATCAAACCGGATGGAGAACCCACGCTCGGCCTGGTCAAACTGGTATGATGAAACACCCAGATCGGCCAGAATGCCGTCAGCCGGAATAGCGCCATGCAAGCGACTAAAATTTTTGAGGTACCTGAAGTTCTGATCTACAAAAACAAAACGCTCATCATCAATTAAATTTTGCTGCGCATCGGCATCCTGATCAAAGGCCAGTAGGGTTCCGCCCTCACCCAAACGTTTCAATATCTCGCGCGAATGGCCGCCACCACCAAAAGTTACGTCCACATAAGTGCCGTCCTTTTTAATGTCAAGGCCTTCCATGCATTCCTGCAGCATTACCGGTGTATGATACTCACTCATCTTCCCTCCTTGTTTTGTTACCCATTACCCTTTGCGCCAAAGCGCTAAAGTTTTCTGGTTCATTATCAAACGCAGCCTTGTGCGCGGCCGCATCCCAAACTTCAATTTTATTTAACTGGCAAGCCAGCACCACATCAGATTTTATGCCCGCATACTCCAGCAAAAACTTTGGCAACAACACCCTGCCGGCCGCATCAAGCGAAAGTTCAGTGGCCCCGCGGGTAAAATACCTTATAAAATCTATGTTATCTTGTTCGTATTCGTTAAGTTTGCTTAGTTCATCAAGTCTTTTGTCCCATTCCTTTTTAGTATAAATAACCAGGTAATTTTTGAATCCACGATTGATCACAAGCCCCTCACTTTCAGCTTCAGGAAGCTTTTTTTTGAGCCCAGCAGGTATCATCATCCTTGATTTAGGATCCAGTTTACATTCAAATTCACCGGTTAAATGAGACATTTTCAGACTATGGCATAATTTAATAGGTAAAAGTAAATTACTTTTACCACTTTCTACCACTTTTTACCACCAAAAAGTTTTCAACATTTTTGGTGGGTGTTTTTGCTATATCAATAAAAGCAAAAAGCCGGCTGGCGACTGTACATGTGAGTCGCGTCAAACAAATTATGAAGTATTGATAAAACAAATTTTGACTCACGTCCCTTACTTTTTCCCAGCCCAGATATAGGCTCGCCTGCTTGGGAATTTCGCATCTTCATACGGACGCCTTTCTATGGCCTCAATTATATTAAAACCTGTTTCATAAAGTAACGCTATGATGTCATCTGTTTTAAAAAAGTATAAATCAATATCCACTTCTTTCTCATGAGCTTTGTCAAAATGAACTATTTCATCCCCCGCATGAAAGGAAAATAAAAAATCTCCCCCGGTTTTCAGAACCCTGTTTATTTCTCCAAAACACTTCCTGATTTGGTCATTAGTAAAATGTACTATCGAATAGAATGCAAGTGCACTTTCAAAATGCCCCGGCGAATAAGCAATATTCAACAAGTCCCCGGTTTCAAATTTAATTTCAGGGGAAAGTCGGCGGGCAGCACTAATCATCGCCGGCGACAGATCAATGCCGGTGATGTCTTTTATGCCATTATCGTACAGAAATCTTGTTGTTTGTCCGGGCCCGCAGCCAAAGTCGGCACATGGCCCTTTGTCTTTATTGACAGCTGCAAATTCCTTCAATAACCATCGGTCAAAATGTGTTTTGGAGATTTCGTCCCAACGCTCAGCCGCATAGTCGTCGGCTACCTGGTTGTAACAGTATAATACTTTTTCCTGTGAATTCATTTTATTCTTGGTTTTCCAATACTAACCGGATGTTGATTTCTCCTGTTCTTACCTTTTCTATCGCTTTATTCATTTCAGAGAATGGCATAACGTCAACCGCGCTCCCGATATGATGCTTTGCCGCGAAATCAAGCATATCCACCATATGCTTGCGGCTACCCACATAATTTCCATAAATACTTCTTTGCGCGTAATCATACAGCAAGCCGATGCTAATAGGTTGCTTTTGCAAAGGCGAAGCCACTACGCAAAATTTCCCCTGTGGTTTAAGCATTTTCAAAAAGGCGTCCAGATCATATGCTACATTTAAGGTAGAAATAATAAAATCAAATTTCTGATTTAGCGCCGATAGGTCATCAGGTGTGGAGCTGCGTATAAATTCGGCACCCAACTGGTTAATCATCTCTTTTTTTTCCGGAGAATGAGAAAATGCATAAGCCTGGTGCCCCATTTTATTTAAAAACTGAATTGCCAGTTGGCCAAGGCCACCGGCTCCCGATACGCCAACAACGGAGTTGGGCAACAATTGTGCATGCATAATTGCTGAATAAACGGTAAGGCCGGATGATAACAAAGGAACGGACTTTGCCGGGTGTAATGCCGGTGGAAGTTTAAAGGCAAATCTGTGATCAACAACAATATGCTCGGCTAAACCACCATAACAATGCACACCAATTACTTTTTGCTGAGTGCAAAATTGTTCGTTACCCGCTTTACAAAACTCACATTCGAAACAGGCCGCTTGCTGATAACCGACACCAACCTGATCGCCCACACTTAGTGTAGTTACACTGGAACCAATTTCTTCAACAATTCCTAAAATTTCGTGTCCCGGAACAAGCGGAAATTTTGTATCGCCCCAATCATCACTTATGAATTGGATGTCCCCCCGTGCAATGGCGCAATAAAGAACTTTTACGCTTACCTCGTTGTCACCAACATTTCTTTCATAGTAAAATGGCTCCGCTTTGCCACCTTTCTGTTTAATTCCGTACGCTTTGATTTTCATAAATAATTCAATGAATTTACAGATTTTTGATATCCGTTGTTACCAAATTAAGATTGTTACCGACGGGTGCCCTTCGCCTTCAATTTCGTGAGATCACCAACTTTGCATCCTGTATATAAAACATTGGTTTTCTTATACCCAAATATCTCTAATTAGCCTAAGAGAGATCACTATTGCCTCAAATCGTATGCCATGTAGTCACGATAGGTATACTCGTCGTAGTTTAAAACCATAGCCATTCCATATTATTCCACAACCTGTTTAAGCACACTTTGCTTAAGCCTGCTTGCTTCACATAATTTCACACATTACTGCCCAACTTTATACACATTTGATTTTTTAAACTAATTATGTGTGCAATAAATGGTGACCTAATTGTATACTTTTCTTCAGATATTAAAGAAATATAAAGACTATTTTTAACTTTAAATTACTACTGCGTTACAGAAGTAATACAAACACTATTCCGCAAAATATGCCGTTCATTTAATTCACATATTAATACACAGCATTAAAG
>NZ_JBFUJG010000030.1:0-55692 GCF_056401495.1 Mucilaginibacter sp. P4_E8 | reverse complement strand
ATCCACGGCACCCCTCCCAAGGGAGGGAATATATACTGCAATTACAATCTTCCGAACACCTATAGTGACAACACCAACAACGGCGAAAAATGTAATAAAGTGAATAATCTCCCCCGGAAGGGGAGACTTTTGATTGTCATTTTAATATTCGAGTTACTTAAAACCCTCCCTTGAAGGGGAGGGTTGGGTTGGGCTCCTAATTCAGGCGCTTTACCATCTGCTCTTCAACCATTTTAAATACCTGGATGGGTTTTAGTGAGCGCCAGCCAAGATCATCAAGCACGCCGCCAAAGTTGATGAAGTAATCAATATTGTTGCGCTTAAACTCGTCGATCACGTGTTCCCTGAAATTGATGCCTGCTATCCAGCCGTCTTCCACATCCTGAAACCACTCCTCGTAATAAAGATCATCTGACGAGTGAAAGTTGAGCACATTTTCGCCGATCAATATAAAATGGTTAATGCCGCTATCTACCATCAGCTCCAGCAACTCACGCTTAAGCAGCATGATATCGTTATTGATAGCATCATTCCATTCGCCTATAAACTCAATAATGGTGTAGCCCTTTTCGTAATCGGCAAACAGCACTTTCAGGTATAAGGTATTGGAACCAAATGAATCCCATTGAGGGTGCAGCAGATAATTATATACCTGCTTATCAAACTCAAACTCATTATATTCAGTAGCATAAAAAGGCGAATATTCATCTTCCGATGCTATGTAATCATCTCTCCAGCGGTAATATGGTTCTATCTCATGCATACTTCCTTCAATTTCAAATGTGGAGATGATTTAATCTACACATCTGCACGTCAATTAATCATTTTTTATAATTATCCACCGCGTTCCTAACACTTCCGTGCTTTTTTAGGAGTGCGGCGGCATCATCTTCATTCAGGCCGGTTTCTTCCATTACCATACGGGCCCCGCGGTTAACCAGTTTATTGTTGCTTAACTGCATATCAACCATTTTATTCCCTTTTACGCGGCCCAACTGTATCATTACACTGGTGCTCAGCATATTTAAAACCATTTTTTGCGCGGTGCCGGCTTTCATCCGGGTTGATCCGGTTAAAAACTCAGGTCCGGTAACCACCTCAACCGGATATTGCGCCTCGGCGGCAACCGGGCTACCACTATTGCAAACAATGCAGCCGGTTACAATATTATTTTGAGCGGCCATTTTTAACCCTCCTATTACATAAGGCGTAGTGCCCGAGGCGGCTATGCCAACTACTACATCCTTATCATTTATGTTAAACTCCAAAAGGTCTTTCCAGGCCTGCTCGGTATCGTCTTCTGCAAACTCAACCGCTTTGCGTATAGCGCCATCGCCGCCGGCAATAAGACCAACAACCATATCAAACGGAACCCCGAACGTTGGCGGGCACTCTGAGGCATCAACCACGCCTAAGCGGCCACTGGTGCCGGCACCAATATAAAACAAGCGACCGCCTGCTTTCATCCGTGAAGCGGTTATAGTTGCCAGCTGCTCAATTTGCGGCAATGCTTTTTTAACAGACAGCGCCACTGTTTGGTCTTCTTTATTTATGTTTTCAAGTATCTCAAGAACAGATAGCTGCTCTAAATTTTTATAATGCGATTCCCTTTCGGTGATGGTTTCCATTAATTTCAAATAATTTATAACAAAATTCGGTAAAAAACATCAAATGCAACGGTACCAATAAAAATTATTGATTGCGCATTGATTAACTTTGCTTACTGAACATGAAAAAAACTGCGGGCGTTATTTTCAGGACGATGATCCTGATACTGGTGGGTATAACTATTGGGTTGCTGATAAGCGATAATAATTTCGCTGACCGGAATCTTGGTTTTTCATTTTCGGGTAATGACAAGCTATCAAAGGTTTTGGAACTGGTAGGGCAAAACTATGTAGATAGCGTTAATATTGATAGTATTGAAGGGGCATCGGTTAATGACCTGCTGCAAAACCTCGATCCGCATTCGCTTTATTTACCGCCGCAACAGGCTCAGTCAATAAATGAGCGCCTGGATGGTGGGTTTAACGGAATTGGTATTGAATACCAAATAATGCGCGATACACTGATCATTACACAGGTGTATGCCGGAGGGCCGGCGGCAAAAGCTGGTTTATTAACAGGTAGCCGGGTAATTAATGTAGACAATAAAAAATTCTCTGGCACCAAACTTACTCCAGAAAGGGTGAATAATGCTTTCAGGGGTGCTAAAGATGCTATTATACTGTTGGGTGTTGCCGAGGGTAAGGGAATAAAAACATATACTATAAAACGCGGCCGTGTTGACCTGAGCAGCGTAAATGCCGCCTATATGGCCGATGTAAATACCGGCTATATCAAGATAAGTAAATTTGCAGCAACCACTGATATTGATTTTCGCAAAGCCCTGAATAAGCTTAAAATTGATGGTATGAGTAAACTGTTGCTTGACCTGCGTGGCAATGGCGGCGGCTACCTGAACGCGGCTACATCACTGGCCGATGAGTTTTTGGGAAAAGGGAAATTAATTGTGTATACCAAAGGGGTTCATGAACCACGAACTGATTATTTTGCGACAGATTCAGGTACGTTTCAGCAGGGTAAAGTAACAGTACTGATAGATGAATACTCCGCCTCGGCCAGTGAGATCCTGGCAGGCGCTCTGCAGGACCTGGATAGGGCTACCATTGTTGGTCGCCGGTCATTTGGCAAGGGCCTGGTTCAGCAGCAGTTTCCGTTTGGCGATGGCTCGGCGGTAAATTTAACTGTGGCAAGGTATTATACCCCATCGGGCAGATCGATACAAAAATCATATAAAGGCGGCCTGGAAAGTTACCGGAACGAACTCGCGGTACGCATGCAAAAAGGTGAATTGTTTTCGGAACAAAGCAGCCGGAGCGATACCGTTGCTTTTAATGGCCTATCATACCATACCCTGAACGGCCGTAAGGTTTTTAGTGGTGGTGGTATTATGCCCGATGTGTTTGTGCCGGCCGATACCACACAGAATACCTTATTGATACAAAACTTACTTGACCAGCAGCTTTTTTCGGCCTATGTGATTGACCGAATGCAACCCATTTTAAACAAATTCGCGACTGATGATGATTTTATAAAAAATTATACCGTAAGTGATGATGACTTGCACAATTTTATCCTTTACTCATCACAAACGCTCAAAGAAATGGATTCACATGAACTGCTGATCTCCCGGGATTATATCAAGAGCATTCTGAAAGCAAATGCCGCCCGTTTTAAATGGGGCGATAATGCCTTTTACCAGGTGATGAATATTCATGACGAAGCATATAAAAAGGCGCTGAGTATATAATTGTCTGAACCGGGATTTAGTCTGAACCGGGATTAAGCGGATTAAATGATTAACAAGATTTTTTTAAACAGAACAAACTGTTTGAAGAAATCCGGGGCATCCCTAAATCGCATAAATCGCGATTCAGACTAAATAATCAGACATCCTCTCCTATTTCTGCCTAAACCAAACCTGTATTGGCGCACCAGAAAAATCAAAGTTTTCCCTTAGTTTATTTTCGATAAAGCGATAATACGGTTCTTTTACGTACTGGGGCAAATTACAGAAGAACGCGAACATGGGCGATGCGCCTGCAATTTGGGTGATGTATTTAATTTTAACGTATTTGCCTTTGATGGATGGCGGGGGATAGTTTTCAATGATAGGCAGCATTACCTCGTTTAATTTGGAGGTGGCTATTTTGCGGGCACGGTTTTGGTAAACCTGGTTGGCCACATCAATTACCTTTAATACCCTTTGTTTTTCGGTAACGGAGGTAAACACGATAGGCACATCTGTAAACGGCGCTATTTTTTCGCGGATCTGCTCTTCAAAAACCTTAACGGTTTTGTTGTTCTTCTCAATCAAATCCCATTTGTTCACCACTACCATGATGCCTTTTTTATTCTTCTCGGCAAGGTGGAATATATTGATGTCCTGCGATTCGATACCTTCTACAGCATCAATCATCAGGATGATCACATCGGCTTCTTCAAGCGCCTTAATGGTACGCATAACAGAATAAAACTCAATGTTCTCCTTAACCTTTGTTTTTTTACGCATCCCGGCAGTATCAATCAGCATAAAATCATGCCCGTACTGGTTGTAGTGTATATGTATAGAATCGCGGGTGGTGCCTGCTATCGGGGTAACAATGTTACGGTCTTTACCTATCAGCGCGTTGATGATGGATGATTTGCCCACATTTGGCCTGCCCACAATGGCATATTTAGGCCTGGTGTTTTCTTCGGGAAATTCATCTTCAAAGTGTTTAACTACGTCGTCAAGCAGTTCGCCGGTTCCGGAACCGGTCATAGACGATATGTTATAGATCTCGCCCAGTCCTAAGCTGTAAAAAACGGTAGCATCAGCTAAAAGCGCGTTATTATCTAATTTATTAACCACCACAAATACTGGTTTTTTGCTTTTACGTAGCATACTGGCAATTTCATCATCAAGATCAGTTATGCCGGTGGTAACATCAACCATGAACAAAATAACAGAAGCTTCTTCAATGGCAATTTCAACCTGCTCACGAATGGCGGCTTCAAATACATCGGCAGAGTTGGCTACATAGCCGCCGGTATCAATTACGGTAAAGTGATGGTTGGTCCACTCAGAAACACCATAATGCCTGTCGCGGGTTACGCCGCTAAAATCGTCAACAATGGCTTTGCGGGTTTCGGTTAAGCGGTTATATAAGGTTGATTTGCCTACGTTAGGCCTGCCCACTATGGCTACTATGTTACTCATGGTTATTAGTTGTAAGTTTTGAGCTATGAGTTTTGAGTTAAAGCCTCAATATCATACTCAATTATAAAAAATATTAGTCCCGGCACTGAATTTTAAGTTAAAGATAACTCAAAACTTAATACTCATTACTCAAAACTATTTTATTCGTACCCGAATTTTTTAAGGTAATTTTTTTTGCTGCGCCAGTCGGGGATCACTTTTACAAACATCTCCAGGAAAACTTTCTTTTGGAAAAAGTCTTCCATATCGCGGCGGGCGTAGGTGCCTACTATTTTAAGCATTTTACCGCCCTCGCCAATAATGATATTTTTTTGTGAATCGCGCTCAACTATTATTTCAGCACTGATGCGGTGCAGTTTTTCGCCTTCTACAAACGCGGTTACAATAACCTCGGCACTGTAAGGGATCTCTTTTTTGTATTGTTTCAAGATTTGTGCACGGATCATTTCTGATGCAAAAAAGCGGTCGTTACGATCAGTCAGCGCGTCTTTTTCATAATATGCCGGGTGCTCGGGCAGGTTTTCAACAACAAAATCCATAACGGCTTTAATGTTGTGTTCAAGCAATGCAGATATGGCGAAAACAGCTTTAGGTTTTAGTTTTTCCTGCCAAAACTCAACTTTCTTTTTTACGGTTTCCTCGTCGCTTTGGTCAATTTTGTTGATCAGTACAGCTATGGGTGCCAGCGAACCTTCGAGTTTTTTTAATACGTCGGTTTCGTCATACTCTTCGTAAATGTCGGTAACCAGTAAAATAAGGTCGGCATCAACAATGGAACCATCCACCTGGTGCATCATGCTTTCGTGCAGGGCATAGTGTGGTTTGATAACTCCCGGGGTATCAGAAAACACGATCTGGTAGTCGTCAGTGTTCACAATTCCCAAAATACGGTGCCTTGTGGTTTGCGCTTTTGGGGTGATGATGGACATTTTTTCGCCAACAAGGGCGTTCATAAGGGTTGATTTACCGGCATTGGGCTTACCAATTATACTTACAAAACCTGCCTGATGACTCATATAAAAATAATTAAAAATATATTTGGACTGCAAAGAAACGAATTATATCTTTGCAGTCCAATTAAAACGGAGTGCAAATTGCATTTTTGACAATTGGAAGCAACTTTCCGAAGTTATGACGGAATGCAACATATAAGAATAACAGTGCGGGATGGAGCAGTTGGTAGCTCGTCGGGCTCATAACCCGAAGGTCGTAGGTTCGAGTCCTGCTCCCGCTACGAAAGTTAAAAGCCTCAAATCGAAAGATTTGAGGCTTTTTTGTTTTCTACCCTTATCGCTATTTACGCGAGTGTAGACACCCACAATTATTCTTTGGTTAAGAGTTAACGTTTCGGCAGGCGGGGAATAGTTCGAAAATATTTATCGAAGCATCTTTTTAATACCAAATACGATCAAGTTTACTTTAAAAAACCATCCAGATAAGTTAATATCGTGTTCGTCTGCTGCATTAAGCTGACATGCCCCTGCGCAGGAACAATGGCTAAATGTGACTTTGGCATCGGCCCCAAATCAGCAGATACGCCACCTCCCAATAATTGATACGTTTTCATTAACTCCACTTTGTCCAAGCCATCATTGTCGCCTGATATAAGCAATACCGGCGATGTAATTTTCGCAATATTGGCGTCACCCACATCAAAGGGGACCCCAGCAAAAGCAATCATTTGTTCAATGAACTTTGTCCATTTTGTTTTGTCAGGTGCTACTGCATCATATGCCGCTTTTATGGGAGTATTGTTAAAAAATTCAGGCTTAAACCCTTTAAACCCATTATTTATAACTGGCAGCCAGCCATTAGTTTTGTAGGTAGAAGAAATGATCACTAATTTTCTTACCCGTTTAGGGCTTTTTACTGCCAACTTATAAGCGATTGACCCACCCATACTATATCCTGCAACATCAGCACTATCAACTTTTAAAAAATTCATTACTCCTTCCACATCATTTGCCAGGGTAGCAATGTCTAATTTTCTTTCTGAAAATGGTGTGTGCCCATGCCCCTGCAATTCTATAGCAATTACTTTTCTTGTTTTTGACAATTCAGGTATTAATTGCCCCCAGTTCATTTCAATGGTATAGAATGCACCATGTAGCAAAACGAGGGGCTTACCCTCACCATACACCTCATAGTAAACTTTAATACCATTAACAGGCGCATAGCCACTGTCTGCAGGTTTAAGCTGTTGGCCATTTGACCTAAGCACTGTAAAAAATAGAATAGCGGTTAATAGAACCGGTTTGAGGATGTTAAATCCTTTAACTGCTTTTTTCATATTGTGTTGTTTAAATTGTTTTGATTTTATTGACAATACAAAGAACGAAGGAGTACGATGATTATATGCTGTGTGAAAACGACATTTTAAGGGCAAATTAAGACAAATATTACTACAGCGCGTATTAAAAAGCAATCTACCATCAGTTCCTCAAACTCGGCTCGAACCGATGTTAATACTTGAGAAAATTTGTAAATCTGGTATTAAGCGGTTCGACTTTAATCCTGCTCCCGCTACGAAAGTTAAAAGCCTCAGGTCTAAATATTTGAGGCTTTTTGTTTTGTGTTGGATTTTGCAGGCGGTGCAGTGGTAACACCGGCGACATGCCTAATGCTCAAACATCGCTGCGCTTTTAGGCGTTACTTTTCCTACCCTTTTATCCTTGCGCGAAACAAGTTCGCAGAGCTGTATGGCCGCGCTCTCAAAATCGTCGTGGCTGTCGCTGAGCAGTAGCCAGGCCGTATCAAAGGCCTCGTCCAATACAAAGTCAGTGATTGCGGGTATCTCTGCTTTCAGACTGGCGTGATCTTCCCGTTTAGTAGAGATCCAAATACCATTGTGCTGCGGGTTCTTGCCGGTCTTCCGGAAGATCAATATGATCTTTTTATCGAAATAGATATAAAACATGCCAATAGCCGGTTTGACGATCACGCCGGCAGGTAAATAATCCAGCAGGAAATCAAATGGCATCGGCTTTTTCATAACTCAGGAATAAATGTTATTTTTCAATGAGTGCAATATAGCTTACCTGCATGAAAAATAAACGGCTTTTCATGCAGTTTGGCAGACTGATCGCGTGTTAAATCCTGTCGCAATACACCCCCAAAAATGTCCCGGACACCCCTGCCCCAGCAGCAAAAAACCATTTAATTTTGAGATAATTAAATAATATACTATCAAAACAATTAACGCTTACGAGTTTTAACTATATCAACATCAAAATCATTTACCTATGTTACCAATCAAACCACATCTCTGGTTCGACCAGGATGCAAAACAAGCAGCTGAATTCTACGCATCATTCATGCCTGATTCAGCCATCAATTATGCCAATCACTTCTCAATGCCCGGTGATGAATGTGAAATAGTAGAATTTACTATTGCCGGACAGTCGTTTTTCGGCATCAGTTCCGGACACAAGCTTGGCATCAATCCGTCTATTTCCTTTATGATCCATTTCGACCCCTCGCGCGATCCGGAAGCGGCCCAACATATCGACGAAATTTGGAATAAGCTAATCGAAAATGGGAAAGTGTTGATGCCTCTGGACAGCTATCCTTTCAGCGAGCGTTACGGCTGGGTAGCCGACAAATACGGTGTATCCTGGCAGCTGATCCTGACCAACCCAACCAGTGAGGAAAGGCCTGTGATCGTTCCGTCGCTGTTATTTACCGAACCGATGGCAGGTAAAGCCAATGAAGCCATCGATTTTTACACCTCGGTATTTAAAGACGGCAAGCGCGGCACCACCGCCCCGCGCCCGGAGGATATGGGGCCGGATAAAGCAGGTACACTCATGTACGCTGACTATTATCTTGATCAAACCTGGCTGGCCGCTATGGACAGCGCGCATCAGCATGGTTTCGGGTTTAACGACGCGGTGTCGCTATTGATCCCATGTGAAACCCAGGAAGAGATCGACTACTACTGGTCGGCGCTTGCAGCTGATGGCGAACCCGGGCAATGCGGCTGGCTGAAGGACAAGTACGGTGTATCCTGGCAGGTGGCCTCCACCGTTATGTTAGATGCGCTCAGGAACGGCAGCCCTGAACAGATTGCGCGCGTTACGCAAGTTTTTATGACAATGAAGAAAGTTGACATCGAAACCCTGCAGCAGGCCTATAATGGTAAGTGATCAATTAATTCTGGTTATCTTGATCTATGAACATTCCTGATTCATCAGTGGGTGCCTGGTCAGCAATTTGCCTGGTTAAGTGTCTGAAAAGACAAAGTCGATAAAACTTCCAAATCTTTAGCAATGGTTCGGGTTTAATCTGAGTGGCGCTACAAGTTAAAAGCCTCAAGTCGAAAGATTTGAGGCTTTTTGTTTTTAAACGGTGCAATTTGCGGTGCAAGTCTTAGCTAAATGGCACGTTCAACTTTTTTTTCTGGTAGCACGCTACCAGATGCTTCAGATTATGTTAAGCGTAAACAACGCTTAATGAAATTGGCACATTCAATGCTTTGGAGATAATGCAATGCGCCTTTGCGCCTTCAGCGATTTCAGTAAAAGTTGCTTCATCTACACCTTCAATAACACTGGCCTGTAAATCCAAATGAATACCTGTAATGCTTAACGCCTGCATATCAAGATCAACTGTTGCTGTAGTAAAAATGTCGCCTGCAGTGATGTTGTGATGAGCTAATGTTGCGCTAAGGGCCATCGAAAAGCAACCTGCATGTGCGGCGGCGATCAGTTCTTCTGGATTGGTGCCGATGCCATCGGCAAAGCGGGTTTTAAATGAATATTGTATTTGATTAAGTACAGTGCTTTGTGTGCTAATTTCTCCTGTGCCTTCTTGTAAAGTACCGTTCCAATGTGCTTTTGCTATACGTTTCATGATTTTTTGATTTATGATGTAAAATTTATTGTTTGATGTTTAACGATTTATTATTTGCTTTCAGCGATAAGAATCGCAGCCAGTTTGTCTGGCATAGAAATGAATGGTGTATGGCTGCTTTGCAGGGTGTATACTTTAGCCACGTTACCTGCTTTTACCATATACTGTTGTGCAGGATAGCTGATCGCGTGGTCATTAACTGTATGGATATAGACTTTTTTAATGCTGCCGAAATTTTTCTCAGTCAGATGAACTGGTGTGGCAAGGGGAGCCAACGGCTCCGGTTTAATATTGGCTGCAATATAGTCCTGAACCTGCTGAGGAGCATCGGCAGCAAAGATATCGGCGGCTCCTTCTTTAGCAATTATTGCTGCACCATGTTCCTTATCGATTGTAAGGTACTTGCCTATATGAGAAGCCGGATCGCCTTTTGCAAGTCCTAAAAGGCTGTCGCCGTCATGCGGCAACGCTGCTGCAAGGAAGATCAGTTCTTTAACCTGGGCGGGAACTTCCTCAGCAACTTGACTGATCACCAGTCCGGCAAAACTATGGCCTACTAAAACTACATTTTTACGGTCGCCGATTGCTGCTTTTACCTGGTCAACATAAGTTTGAAAGGTGATACCGGCAAATGAGGTGGTATCTTTTCCGTGACCTGCAAGGTTAACATTGATCACCTCTTCGCCCTGGGCTTTTAGCAAAGGGGTTACTGCATCCCAGGAAGAAGCATCTGACCAGGCTCCGTGAACAAGTACAATTGTTTTAGAATTTTTGTTGTTTGCTTTTTGGGCTTGAGCGGTAAAACCTAATACACTCATTGCCATCATTATTATTGCTGTTTTCATGTTTGTTTAATGCCTAATTGTTTAGGACATGACAAACATCGGGCTATGCCGCTGCAATAAGTTTAACCCAGGTTAAAATCGAAAATCCTCTGAAAAAAAACTTTTTTTAGAGGATTTCAGCAATTCAGAAACCTGATGGCAGAATAACGGGTGTTACCTTCCAACCATTCTTTTACGAATCCGGCTCAGTGATGGCCCCTTGATACCCAGATAAGAGGCGATGTGATAAAGTGGTACCGAATTAAAAATATTCGGATGTTTTTCCATCATTTCCCGGTACCGATCCTCCGGCGTTTTAAACAAGAATCCTTCCGTATTAACCATAACCTCATGAAAAGCCGTTTCGGCAACTATCCTTCCAAACCGTTCCCACTGGTGTGATTGCGCATAAAGTTCATTCAGGTGATCGATATGTATATATAATATAAGCGAATCAACCATCGCTTCAGTATAGTAATCGCAGGCTGTCTGGGCTAAAAAACTTTTATAGGATGCTACAAATTGGTGGTCAGTAAAAAACAGCATATTTTTTTCTTCACCCGTATCATTATTTACCCGATAGATTCTAAACACGCCGGTGATAACAAACCCGAGGTGCTTACAAACATTTTTATACTCGTTATAAAACTCGCCTTTTTTATATTGTTTTAATTTCCAGTGAGGTAATGATAATTCAAATGCTTCCGGTTTCATACCGGCAGATCCTAAAATCGTTCGTAATAAATCTATTTCTGTTTTGTTCTCTAACATGTTATAAAAATATAAAATTTAATAATATCACACACGAAGACGCGCGATAGTCAATAGCTATCATTATTACTGATTAATTATTGTACTGGTTGCTTTATAGGACAGCTTGTTTTGGCGGCTTTAAACTGTTTTTCGATTTTAACCTGGGTTAAACTTATCCAGAGCGCATAATCGGATGTTTGTCATGTCCTAAACAATTAGGCATCTCAAATCATGAAAAAATATATATTAATCTTACTTTCTGTAGCTACTGCTACTATTATGTTTTCATCTTGTTCAAAAAAGAATGATGAAGTGAAACCGGTTGCTAAAAATTATATACTGGTACACGGTGCATGGCAGGCTCCTTATGTATGGGACGCGGTAAAAACCAAACTTATCAATGAAGGCAACAATGTGACCGTTGTAGAACTTCCGGGCCACGGCAGCGATAATACTGTTCCTTCAACCTTAACCTTAAACACTTACAGAGACAAAGTGCTTGATGCTATGTCAAAGATAAACGGCAAAGTTATCCTGGTAGGCCATAGCTTAGGCGGTATGATCATTTCTGCTGTTGCCGAGCAAAATCCTTCAAAAATTGAAAAACTTGTCTATCTCGCAGCCTATCTGCCATCTTCCGGCCAATCCTTACTTGCTCTTGCTGGTACCGATGCCGGCTCAGCACTTGGTGACTCAGTTAATAAAGTTCCCATACTTACGCAAAATGCTAACGGAACCCTTGATGTGCTACACGACCAGATTGTGAACATCTTTATCCAGGATGGTTCTGCTCAGATTCAAAATCTTGTTTTACAAAATTACCGTCCTGAACCAGCAATTCCATTTACGAATCCGGTGACATTGACCGCTGCCAATTTCGGTTCTGTTGAGAAGGTTTACATCAAAACCTTGCAGGATCACGTGGTATCGCCAGCCTTGCAAAACCGCATGATTGCTACAGCCGGCGTAAAAACAGTTTATCAACTAAATACCAGCCATTCCGCATTCTTGGCCAAACCAGATTCAGTGGCAATATTGTTAACTAAAATAGGACAATAATTCAACCGGAAATCTTTCGATACAAATAAAGCCGTCTCATAAGTTAATATGAGCGGCTTTTTATTTGATAGGATTTTTAGTTCGCTGAAGTGGTTGGATATTATGGAATTTGCTTGAAAATCAGCTAAAAAGTTAGATTTTAGCTTGTGGCCACCATAATTACTAACCGATCACTTTTTGTATTTATTGTCTTTCCATTTGTTGGTTAATAATTGACTATCGACAATAAGTTCATTTAATCGTTTTATTCTTGTGGCCTCTTGCTTTGCACTCATTACCCAATTGGCCGAAATTTTTCGGTAAGATGGTGCAAGGGATTGAAAATAATCCCAGGCTATTTTATTTGCTTTAAATTGTTTTTCAAAATCAGAGGAAAGATTTACTTCGGCAATTTCGTGAGCATAAATCCGGGATTTATTTTCTGTGCGTTTTTCAAAACTTGCAAGCCCCGGTGGTTGCATTAATCCTTGCTGCATTAATTCTTCTACCTTTTTAATGTTAATTGCACTCCATATACTTGTTGGTTTTCGTTGGGTAAAGCGAATTTGATAACTGTTTTTATCAATAGATGTACGAACACCGTCTATCCAACCAAAACAAAGGGCTTCGTCAACAGATTGCGACCAGGTTATACTCGGCTTTCCGCTATCAACCTTATAAAAGCCAACCAACAACTCGGATTCTTTTTGGTGATTTTTCTCCAACCACTTTCTAAAATCAGATTGCTTTGCAAAAAATGTTGGTGTCATTTCTAATGATTATTTGCTATTATTTAAAACATAAACCCGTTATCTGTAGCGGTCGGTTGCTGCTATAGAGCGTGTCCCGTTTCAGCTCCGTTTACTTAAATTTATAGCTCTTTCAATTCGTGGCCGATTATATCGTTGAAGGAAAATTGGATAAAGGTTTAATAAGACATTTAATATTAGTAACCACAAAGATTTAAGAGCTCCAAATTTGAATGCTACGAAAACGTTAAACCCTAAGACTATAATCAAAATAATTACATGACCCAGTTCAGATTTTTTTGTTTGATAACRCAAATTCATCAAAGCTTTGGTGTTTTTTTCTATTGGGGCAGATTTTTTATTCAGTCTTTCCCAACCAATCCAAACCAATAATTTTCTGAAAAAATTTATTCCAAGAGGTTCGTATATTTTTCCTCTCCGTTCCCATCCCTTTTCATCATAGTAAGAAGAAGTAAGTTGGCTTTTTAGTGCTTCAGTAAAAGCAAGCACACAAAGCATCAACAGGAAGTTAAGAGCCCACGCGAATGAAAAACCATCCATTCTAATGTAATGAACCAAGGCATAAATTGCGCCAATTGTAAATATTGTGATTAAAATTAAAAATAAGGTTTTTCTCATTGATTACTTTCATTGGTGTTTTAGGATGCTCACAATATTTGGGGCTTTGCGGGTTTTTCAGTTTACTTACATCATTTAATTAAAGTACTAACTTAATAAAAATTACAAGCACTGCCCAATGCCTGTTACCCGAACAACGCTCGAATAATTTGAAAATCATGCACAAAGCGATTCGAATTCAGGCCTGTTCCCGCTACCTTTTCAAGTCAAAAGTCTTTAGACACACGACTAAAGGCTTTTTTTGTATCTTTCAAAATGCAGCATCAAGAATTTGAACCTCCTGAAGAGCTACGGGATACCATAAAGTGCTTTTGGTATAACAGAAGAGAATCGGGAGAACTACAATCGAGTTTTGAAGTACAACCAGATGGCTACGCTGAAATTATTTTTCATTTCGGAGGCGGCTGCAGCATTTCTTACAATGGAGAATTGCAGCCATTGCCATCGCCGTTTATGATGGGGCTGCTCAATCAGCCTGTTGTTTTTTACACGAAAAACCGTTTAGAGATCATTGGTATCAGGTGCTTTCCCTGGACCGTGTTCGATTTGCTCGGACTGCCGGCGGGTAAAGACGGAGTGCGCATATTTGAGCATCCTATCGCCCAGCTTCAATCCACGTTGAATAAGTGGATTCATGCTGGTTGGATAGATGAAGCGCTGGCCGAGATAAAACAGTATTTCCTGAATGCACGGTCGCGAATTGCTACCAGCAGCATGCTATTCAAAGCGGGGGTTGCTATGACGGAAACAAACGGCACCATGCCGGTAAGCCAGGTAGCGGCGGCGGCACATGCAACGGTTCGTACACTGGAAAGGAATTTTAAGCAATCTTCTGGCTATACTATTAAAGACGTGTCTGGTCTGATGCGTTTTGAACAGGTACGAAACCAATTATGGCTTTATCCGGATTCCAATCTTGCTGGTTTAGCTCATGAGCTGGGCTATACGGATCAATCCCATCTAAGCAGGGAATTCAAACGCTACAGCGGCACTACACCGGCGGCATTCGCGCGAAAAGCAAAAAAAGGGAAACAGGCTGTAAGCAACGATTTTGTCGCGTTTATACAAGCCTAACGCGGGAGCATTCCGGAATTTTGTGTTTCAATCATTCAATATGAAAGCTACACTTGAAACAAATAAATCCGCACAAAATCATACTATTTACGATGTAATAATTTCCGGCGCAGGACCTGTAGGTCTATTCCTCGCCTGTGAACTGGCCCTGGCCAAATGTTCAGTCCTGATACTGGAAAAGGCAATGGATCCGCACTCGCCATTGAAGCAACTTCCTTTCGGGATCCGGGGACTCTCGGCACCCACTATTGAAGCACTTTACCGCCGTGGGCAGTTAGAAGAATTGGAGATACATAAACGCGTTAAAAATCCCCACTCAAATGCCGTACAAGGGCCCCGTCGTCAGGCAGGACACTTTGCCGGCATTCCATTTCATGACGGCGATATTGATACCTCGCAGTGGACGTATCGCCTGCCAGGCTCGACCGACACCAGTTTAATTTCTGAAATGCAGGAACTTGAATCTGTGCTGGCCCGCCGCGCAGAAACCCTGGGGGTAATAATCAAGCGCGGGCTTGCTATAACTGATTTTCATCAAACAGCAGACGGGGTAACTGTCCAGTCTGGCGACCAATCTTTTAAAGGTAAATGGCTTGTGGGTTGCGATGGAAGCCGGAGCATTGTTCGCAAGGCGGGCGGTTTTGAATTCGCTGGTACCGAGCCGGAATTTACCGGTTACACTACCCAGGTTAACATTGCCGATCCGGAGAAACTCAGCCCAGGCCGAAACATGACACCAACAGGCATGTACATGCAATCTCAGCCGGGTTATGTATTAATACAGGATTTTGATGGCGGTGCATTTCATAGTTCAGAAAAGCCAATTACGCTTGAACATGTGGAGGCGGTGCTGCGCCGTATCTCGAACACCGACGTCACGATCAGCGCCCTTCATATTGCAACCACCTGGACTGACCGGGCACGGCAGGCCACAACCTACCGCAACGGACGGATACTTTTAGCCGGCGATGCCGCGCACATTCATTCGCCACTGGGAGGCCAGGGACTTAACCTTGGACTGGGCGATGCCATGAACCTCGGCTGGAAGCTCGCCGCAACCATCCGGGAGAAAGCGCCGGAAGGCTTGTTGGACAGTTATTATACAGAACGGCACCCAATTGGGGCACAGGTACTGGATTGGTCACGCGCTCAGGTTGCGATTATGATGCCGAGCCCACAGGCCCGCGCGCTGAATGCAATTGTCCGCGACTTTATAAATACACGCGATGGGGCCACTTATATTGCAGGAAGGGTGTGGGGCATTTTCACATACTACAATCTCGGTAGCGGACACCCTCTGGTAGGCCACAGCGTTCCCAACTTTGAGTTGGAAGACGGCACAAAGATTGGCGAGCTAATGCACGATAGCCAGGGGATACTGCTTGATTTTGATAAGAATGCTTCACTTAAAACTTTGGCGAGTGAATATGGTGACCAAATAAGGTATGTTTCGGGCCGGGCGAAAGAGCAATTAGGTTTGAGCGCCGTACTGATACGCCCTGATGGGATTATCGCCTGGGCTTCTGACAACGATCCTGATTGCATCGAACTCCAAAAGGCAGCCGCTCGTTGGTTTGTTTGTAATTCAGGGATTGAGCATTAAAAAAGCTAAGGGTAAGCGTAACGCTGCTTTTAATGTCTTCAAACCGGCTCAAATCGGTTCATCCGGAGTCCTGCTCCCGCTACCTCGACAGTTAAAAGCCTTCAAGTCGAAAGATTTGCGGCTTTTTTATTTTTGAATAAAAAGAGCAGAAAATTTTTTCCTATTTTACGGCATGCATTTTCCTATTGGTTTTCAGATCCTATTTTTGGCTTTGTTATCATTTTTTAAACCGGAGAAATCTGATTTAATGATCACTGCTAAGCATCACAAAATCAGTAAAACGCTAAAAACACATAAACACTCCCACGCACATTACAGATCGGCAAGCATGGATTCCGCCATTTCAACCGGATGTACAACTCCTGATGAATTGGTGACTTTTGCCAAATCGCTCAAAGGTATAAGGTACCGGTTTGGCTCGACCAATCCCGAAAAAGGCTTTGATTGTTCGGGGTTTGTTAATTACGTATTTCATCATTTTGGGATCGGCATACCCCGGAGCTCGGTGGATTTTGCGTCGGCTTTCGGTCGTGTTGACCTGAGCGAAGCCCGGTCAGGCGATCTGATTTTGTTCACCGGAACAAAGAAATCCAAAAGAGCAGGACATATAGGTATAGTGATTTCAGAACCTGGCGAGCCGGTTATGTTTATACATTCTACGTCGGGTGCTGCCAACGGCGTTACCGAAACACCTCTGAACGATTATTACATGGGACGGTATATAAAAACTATCCGGTTATTTACAGACAATAGCCCTGTTGATAATATTGATTCGAAAGCGGATTCGCTGAGTACGGAAGGATCGGTTCATAGCTCGTCGGGTTCATAGCCCCAAGATTGTGGGTTCGGGCCCTGCTCCTGCTTGGCTCGTTGTAAAATTCTACAATTTATTATTTTCAGTCTCATTGTCGAATCCGGGGGACTTTTCTATTTAGCCAAGTTTTTTTCGCAGCCATTTACGAACCGGCTCATCGTACCATTTCAAAGTGATATACGCCAGGAAAATTGCACCGATCAAAATAGCAAACGCATAAGGCCAGGCCTGTACGATGGTTACGCCTTTGTGATTACTGATCCATGCCACATAAAAATAAACAAGCGGATAATGCACCAGGTAAAGAGGATAGGATATATCGCCGAGAAACCTGCATATTCTGCTCTCTGTTTGGGTATGAACCTCACCGCTGGCGCCAAGGTAAACGATAAGTGGAAAAACGATAATGATGCAAACGGACTCGTATATCCCATTCATCCAAAGATGGTCAGCGCCGCCGATGCGCGGCATATACAATACCATCGCTATTAAAACGCTGCACCATAAAAATGCATGCCTGATGCGGGCGGGTTTAGCAATACGCGAAAGCAACAGGCCGGCAAAGAAAGGGTATATCGTGCGGGTAATGCCCACGCGCACCTGTTCCGCGTTAAATGTCCAGCCGCCGCTGACATCCCCATTGGTGATCGCCAGGTGCGCAAGTGCTACAGCTGCAACGCATACTAATACCGACAATGTAGTTTTTGAAAATTTTCTTATCCAAACCGCATAAAGAATGTTGGCGATGTATTCAAAGAATAAAGACCATCCTACGCTGTTAAGGGGATGCATTTCCTGCCAGCCGCGTATATCCAGAGACAGCGGTACCGGCAAGATTGTGTAACCGATCAGCAAAACCAGCAGCATTTTCCAAAATGGTACGGTATGGATAAGCGGCCAAAGCGTCGAATCTGTGAAGTAAAAGCCTATAGCACCCAATGTCATGCCCAGGATCACCAGCGGCTGAAGGCGCTCGATACGGCGTTTAAAGAAACTGCCGATTGTCATTTTATGCCAACGGTTGTCATAAGCATAGCCGATAACAAAACCTGATAGCAGGAAAAAGAAATCGACAGCCAGGTACCCGTGATTAACTATGATATCCAGATGACCGCTCCCCAGCGGTTCAGTCAGGTGAAAGGTAACGACGATGATGGCTGCAACACCGCGTAAACCATCAAGTATCGGGTAATGTGGCTTGGTGATCAGTTTATTATTGTCCATGTATAGGATTAGAGTTGTTGAGTTGGTCGGTATTTGACCAGATGCGAAAGTTGGTGTTGTGGGTGATCAGCGGGTAAGCAGGTGCTTTTCTTTCCTGTGCACGGTGCCAGTCAGACCAATGACTTAAGTCGGTTAGATTGGTTCATGGATAATATATAATTATATGTTTTGTTCAGATCATAAAAATAAGTGAAAGTATTACCGGGATATCTTCGTATTGTGTCAAAGTTCACACATATCGTCTCATTTTCGCATCTGTCTTCAATAGATCTCCAATTAAATTTCACTAAGTGGTCGCTAAAGTTCTGATAAAGTCAATCAGGCGGTTTGGGATTAATCTGATTGGGCCTACTAAATGAAGCCCCTCAAATCGGAAGATTTGAGGGGCTTTTTGCTTATATTCGATAGTTGGAGGCTATCGGCATATTCGTCCGAAATTAAAAAGCAAAATCATGAGAAAACTAATTGCAGCAATCAATATGACACTTGACGGGTTTTGTGACCACACGGCAATGATTGCAGATGATGAAATACATCAACATTATAATGAGCTATTAAGTAATGCAAGCACCCTTATATACGGAAGGATAACCTATCAACTTATGGAAAGTTATTGGCCATCTGTTGTAAAAAAACCTACTGGTAACAAACCAACGGATGAATTTGCAGTATTGATAGACAATATTTCAAAGATTGTTTTTTCGCGCACGCTGAAAAATGTTGATTGGAAAAATACAAAATTGAAAAAGGAAGTCATTAAAGAAGACATTTTAGAACTCAAGCAACAAGCGGGTAAAAACATTTTAGTTGGCAGTCCAGGTTTAATAGTTGCCTTAATGCAACTTGACTTAATTGATGAATACCAGCTTAGCGTTCAGCCAACTGTTTTAGGAAGCGGCTTACCATTATTTAAAAACGGGAAGGATAGGGTTGATCTTAAACTCTTAAAAACAAAAACATTTGGTTGTGGTGCAGTAACGCTTTACTATGAGCCCACAAAAAGATGAGTGCATAGTTAAAATGGAATGTTTTCTAATCCGCCTAATCCAGCCAGGGCATAGAATTAAGCGTTAACCGGAATTGGCTTTGCTGTAACTTTCTTCCAGATAGAAAATCCCCCATAAGTGAACATCAAGCCAATACACAGGTATACCCAGATGGAAATATTGCGACCGGCGATCACCAGGTAAAGATAGGGCAGGCTAAAACTAACACATGCCAATAGTAACGGAATAAGGATCGTTTTTTTTGATCTTAAATTTTTCAGCACCCAGCCAAGAAACGAAAAAAAACAAAGTTTACTAACTATATAAAGACTACCGAGAAGTAAAGGATCAACTTCGTGTTTTTCGCCTAAGCCAATAACCCAGTCTTTAAATATGGTAATATAATCCGTCATTATTGCAAGGTATGAATAAGTATGCATAGTGTTTAATTTAAATGAATTATGCAATCTGTCACACTATTTTTCAAGCATTGTTAATTTTTTTATCGCCACTTCTACCTTATCACCAGCTTTAATTTTGGCAGGAGTTGTAAGTGATACTATAATTGATCCTTCCTTATCCAATTTGCCATGTGTTGCTACAATAAACTTACCTGGGTTGTTAGCGGGGTAAAGACTAAAGCTATTCAGCAAGATTTTTTCATGATTGGGGTATTGATAATACACATAAAATATCAGCGGGTAATTTTGCGGGTTATGTACTTTTACAACTTCAACCTGCACAAACTGGTATGTATGCTGTAACAACATAGCCTGACCAACACCCTGTACAAGATCTCTTTTTTGCAGGTTTAAATGATACAAACTATCCATGGCCGCTACAATGGTATCACCCGGATATTGTTTAGGCATTTTGCCGTTACAGTATCCGGGTAAAGTTAAACAGGCAATACCTATAATACAGATATATATTTTAGAGGTTATCATCACAAATCCTTATACGCTCAAAAACCATGGATATTATTGCTCCTTGGTATTTATAATTATCGGGCTAACAATCAGATCAACAGTATCCAGCAATAATTCGGTGGCGGGGTTTTCAAATTTGCCTAAAAAGGGTACCGCAACCAGTTGTATCGAGAGAGGGTTTTTGTCGGTCAGTTGCTGGTTCTTTTTTAATTTTTGAAGGGTAGGCGTAATATTTACCAGGAATTTAGGTACATGATGATGTGCCGCCATATCCATGTGCCTATTATTTTCGGGCATAGGCGAACCAAAGAACGCGAAACTGCCCGCATAATGTATGTTATCAACAGGGGTATTGGCATTAGCATCGGGCAGGTTTATAAATACCCGCACAAAGAAATCGCTTTCGGCAGGTAGCTGCGCATAGTTTACACGCACAAATACATGATCTTTTGCTGCATCATTATTTATAATGCCGGCAAAATCACCGGCATTTGCTCTTGGTTGGGCAGTAAACGGCTTTGCAATGCTTATTGCTGTTTTGCTGGCAATGGATATCCTGTTTTTTATATCAAATTTAATATTAGCACCTTTTTTGATCCTGTCCTCCAGCTTGTTAAAATCTGCTTTTGTTTTTACGATCTTTTGCGCTACTGGTGAGCCAATATCGCTATGCTCATATTGATAACTCAGCAATGGCATTATAGTGGTTATGCCTGCAGTAATTGAACTTACAGTATTGCCATCGCCATCAACAAAATAGTTCCAGGCGGTGTTGTTCCAGGCCGGGTCGCTTGTATTATTATTGCCCAGGTCAATATTCCATTTAGCCCAGCAATAGTCAATCATGCAGTGATGGGTCCAGAAGACAGGGTCCATTGCTGAACCAAAGCCACCCATGGTACCGCCTACATAGGTGTGCACCGTATTGTGCGGCGTGCCTTCTATTTGCTGCCAGAAGGTGTAAAAATTAGTATCAGTAAAAATGGGATCAAGCTCGGCAGTTGAAACCGCGGACACACCCGCCACCGTAGTATTTACCCTGGAAAGGTAAAGCACGCTCGAGGTATCTAAAAAAGCGGGGTTCAGGGCTGGGTTTTGGTTCCAGTTCCAGTAAGGCAAACCAAAATGGGTATTCCCTGTTAGTTTCTGACAAATTTTTTCGAAGTAAAATAAATAAGCCCTGTGCCATGAAAAGAAGTGTTCTGTACCATGCTGACAAAGGTTAAAGCCCACCCCGGCTGTGCCATGTATGGCGGCCTGCTTGGCCCAGTTCCTGGGATCATTGGCAGGCAATGCTTTCATGAGTGTTACCGCTTGCCTGTAGGTAGCAATATCGGCATCTACCTCCGGCGAACCTACACGTAACCTGCGCCTGGTAGGTCGGTTGCGTATGGCTTCGGCAATTTGTTCGCAGCCGCCAAAGGTTCCAAGTATCAGGCCGGCACTAACAAGTCCTATGCCTTTAACAAATATACGCCGGTTCATGTTGGGTATCAGAAATTCCATAACAGCAGTTTTAAAAGGTTAAAAAACAAGGTGGTTATCTAAGGGATAGATAATATTGAGGTTTATAATTATCGAATATAGAGCATGTTAACTTTATTTATATGCGTAAAAACACGCATACTACTGCGTGAAAACACTTTATTTTTGTTATTTACGCCAAAGCCTTAAATATATATTGATTCTGATGCAACGAATTGGATAAAGCCGCTGTCTTCTATACAAATCCAATTCAAACCACATGAAAACATACCTTTTATTATTTTTCCTGGCCTGCAGAACGGTTGTAGTTATGGCACAGGATAATGAAGATAAAACACCGTATCTTACAAAATCATTGTCAGGTAATGCTATCAATAGCGTTGTTGTAAACACATCAGCCGGTGGGATCTTAGTTAGCGGGCGAACCGGTGAGGCCTCAAGGGTGGAGGTTTATATTAAAGGGAATAATGGCCGGGAGCTTTCAAAAGAAGAGATCAAAAAACGCCTGGATGAAGATTATGACCTGAGCGTTTCTGTTGTTGGTCATGAAGTACGTGCTACGGCTAAAAATAAGCGCAATAATTTTGATTGGAAAAGATCTATCAGTATATCATTCAAAATATATGTTCCGTCGCAAACATCTACCGATCTGAAAACCAGCGGAGGCGGTATCCGTCTGGATAATTTAAAAGGAAATGAAAACTTTACTACCAGTGGTGGCGGCTTACAAATTGACAGGCTTAGCGGAACGATCCATGGCGTAACATCGGGTGGTGGCATCCAGGTTTCTAACTCCAGCGACAACATTGACCTGGAAACCAGTGGTGGTGGCATTATAGCGAAAAGCTGTTCGGGCAAGATCAAACTGGAAACCAGTGGTGGCGGATTGCAGCTTGAAAGCCTAAAAGGAAACATAAATGCGAGCACCAGCGGTGGCGGTGTGCAAGGCAATAATATAACAGGCGAACTGATCACCAGCACTTCTGGCGGAGGGATTGATCTTAAACAGATGGATTGCAGTTTGGACGCATCAACCAGTGCCGGCAGCCTGAGTGTGCAAATGAAACAGGTTGGTAAATATTTGAAATTAGAGGCCAGTTCCGGAAATATCAACATTGAATTACCATTAAAACAGGGGCTTGATCTTGATATAAGGGGCGACAGGATAAACCAGCACCCCGAAAGAATAAGCGGTTTTAGCGGTCAATGGGAAAAAGACCACATAAAAGGAAGTGTAAACGGCGGCGGTATTCCGGTAAACGCCGATGCCTCCAGCGGAAATGTAAGTGTTAGATTTAACTGATCATTATAAATTAACAATAAGCCTCAGGTCGAAAAGATCTGAGGCTTTTTTGTTTTTTACAGTTTGGATTTGGCTGTATACGGACCAAATATGCTTTTTACGGGTATAGAGGGTTGGCTGTCATCAAGAATAATAATATAGTATTCTTTTCCGCCGGGTAATACACGCACAACAATATGGCCTTGCAGACTTCTGTAGGCTTGTTGAACCAAGCCCCCTATCACCAGCTCATTAGCTTCCATCATGTTGGTGGCAAACAGGTCGCGTTTGGCCTTGTACAGATAGGGAGAAGTAGCTCTGATCAATACTTCATGTCCGGGATGGTCGGCTGTCCATACCTGCTCTATCCATACGCCGGGCTGCAGGGTTTTAATCAGGTTTTCATTCATAGCGTCGCGGTTACCATGATGATCCATGGTAGCTACATCAACCGCCCCCACGGCTTTTGCAACGGGTGTTTCCACATCGCGCCAGGCGGGGTCGCCCAGAAAAACATTCCCCGGACTATCGCCGCCGTTATAATAAGCAAAGGCGCCGTAATGGATCACCAGCACATTGCTGAGCGCGTTTTCATCGGGCCAGGTTTTATTGTTGAGCGAATCGACCGGTGGGAAATGCTGTACTACCGAACTGTCCTTGCCGGTCCATATCCATCCGTTTGATTTTACATTCTGCACATAAAAACCAGGGTAATTACTGGCATGGTGCTGCAACCTGATCTGTGAATTGGAACCGGCTTTAAAAAACTGTGCCTGCATCCCTTTCTTTGATTCCGCATTAATAAAAGCCAGGTAATTGTTCCAGGTAGCTTTATAATGCGTATCCTGTGGCAAACGGTTTACAATGGTTGATAGGTTTACCGGGTAATGGTAATCGCGTTGCAACAGGTAATGTATGGGCAGTAAGCCGCCTACACCTGTAATGCCGGTTAATGCATATTGCTTGTCGGCAGATAATGGCGCATCCGGGTAATAGCTGCCGAAATGGTCATCATGAAAATGGGTGATGAGTGCATAATCAAGCTTTGTTTTTTCTTTTTGCGGCGCTACCTGCTTAATGTACTGCACAATCCATTCATAAGGGTGCTTGCTATCATCCGGGCGGATGGGGGTATTGCGTTTTGACGTGGTTCGTGCATTGGTAGGGTCAAGTTCGCCGGCATCCAGCACCATGGTGGTTCCATCCGGAAAAATAAAGAAAGCAGCGTTGCCACGGCCCGTATTAATGTGGTGCAGATCAAGATAGCCTTCTTTCCATTCGGGCAGTGGTTTGCCAATGGTTGCTACCTGTGCGCTGCCGCCAAGCGCGGCCAGTAATAGGCAGCATAAAATCATTTTTTTCATAGTGCGGATCAATAAAAAGAGGGATTATTTATTTTAGCTAATATCTGTTATCTCTATGATCTTATCACCCGAAAATTTAAATGTTGATTTTCCATTAATGTTAAGTTTATCTCCCCGCTTTAACCCGTTGAATAAATCGATTATTGATGACGCTTTCTCTTTGTTTCATGATTAGTGAAAGTGTGTTATTAAAGCTTATCTATCTTCTTTTGAATCGCCTGCTTGTCGGCTTGGGTTTTAGCAAGGGAAAATGCCGTTTTAAAATTTGAAATGGCTTTTTCATTGTCGATACCGGTATAAAGTTCGCCCAATAGCATAAAGTAGAAGTGATTGCCTGTCAAATTTAATTTTTCGGCCTCGGCAATTGCTTCCTGTTTGGTGTTTGCTTTTGAAAGCGCATAGGTCCTGTTGAGTGCGGCAATAGGCGAATACGCTATTTGCAGCAATCGGTTATAAAACTGCAGTATATTTTCCCACTTTTCTTTGGTATCGGCTTTTTGGGTATTCCAGTACGCGATGCCGGCTTCCAGATGATATTTTGAAAGCTTATTGCCGCTTGCTGCACAATGCAAAAAGTATGCTCCTTTATTGATCAGGTTAATGTTCCAGAGGCTTGTATCCTGATCTTCATATAAAATAAGCTCACCGTTTTTATCTGTCCTGGCTTCAAACCGGGAGACATGAAAACACATCAGCGCAAGCAGGGCGTTTACCCGGGGCTTATTGGTGGCTTTGTTTTCAACCAGCATAGTGCAAAGCCGCATGGCTTCCAGACAAAGATCTTTACGAACTGTTTTATTTTGACTTACAGAGTAATACCCCTCATTGAACAGCAAATAAATGGTTGTTAACACAGGGGTTAACCGTTCATCGATTTCAGATTTATTGGGAAGTTCGATTTTAATTTTCTCCTCCCGGAGTTTTTCTTTTGCGCGGAATAACCGCTTGTTAATGGTTTCTTTATTGGTCAAAAACGCATCGGCAATTTCTTCAATACCAAAACCGCATAGGATCCGGAGCGATAATCCGATCTGTGCTTCGGCCGAAATGATAGGGTGGCAAACTGCAAACATCATTTGCAACTGACTGTCATTAATATTTTGAGGCGACAGGTCAATTTCTGCCTCCTGAAATTCAGAAGAAGTATTCTTTATTTCGGGAGCAACTTTACTTTCAAATACAGAGCCACGCTGTAAATGATTTTTCGCCTTGTTTTTGGCAACATTGTAAAGCCATGCTGTTGGGTTTTGCGGAATGCCTTTTACACCCCAGGCTTGTGTTGCGGTCATAAAAGTATCGCTGGCAATATCTTCGGCAATTTCCATTTGATCAAACCCAAAGCGCCGGCACAATACCGAAACTATTTTGCGGTACTCTGTTCTGAACAAATGAGGTATTAATTCGCCAGTTTCCATAAATAAAATACTCCTGCATAGTGTGTTAACAGATTTTGAAAACACTAACCATATCATATGCTCCGTTAGGAGGTACCTGTTTGTAGCATATAAATGGCCAGGTTATCCTATGCCTCTTAGAGGCTACCCATCCACTTTTGGGTTGCACCTACGGATCAAACTTATATTTGCTTAATGGACTGCAAATAGGTAGCTCCTAACGGAGCTTATAAATTGGTATTACACATAGAGATAAATATACGGCGCTCTTTTTATTATACTAGTCGTTATTGTGAACCCCTGTAATTTTTCTTATTTCCACCGTATTGCCTCCACCCTGCAACATTGGGCAGTCTTTTGCAAGGCTAACTGCTTCGTCAAAATCTTTTGCTTTTATCACAATGAAACCTGCAATGGTCTCTTTAATCTCGGCATAAGGGCCATCTGTTATTACATTATTGGGTTTTAAAACTTTGCCCTCGGTTGATAAACCTGTGCCCCCGCTAAATTTGTTTTGGGCGGCAATACCACCCACCCAGTCATGATACTGTTTCATGTAGCCTTGCAGTTGTTCAGGAGATGGGCTCTCCATTGTTTTGTCCATGTGGAACAATAATACAAACTCGTCCATTTTATTTTGGTTTAATTGCCTGCTAAAGGCTGTCTGGTTATTAAATATATGAATTATACACCAATTACTTTTATTATACCGGCTGGTAAGAAAGCAGCACAGCCCCGCTCTTAAATATTCTTGTATCGGTTAGTTTCAGGTTGAGTTGGTGTCCAATACTTTTAAATATGGGCGTACCATCCCCAAGGGCAACCGGGTCAATCATAAACTGATAGGCATCTATGAGACCCTGTTCGGCCAGTTGGGTTATAATACTTCCGCTACCCAGCACGGTCATGTCTTTCCCTGTTTGCTGTTTCATTTTCTTTATTTCTTCCAGCATATCGGTATTTACCAGTCGGGTATTGTTCCATTCGGCCTTTTTCAGCGTTCTTGAAAAAACAATTTTGTCGGCCTTATTCATTCCTTCGGCCATTGCCGGTGCGCTTTTCAGCGCGTTTGGTGTTGGCCAGAAACCAGCCATCATCTCATAGGTCACACGTCCGAAAAGAAGTGTGCTATCAGATTGAATACCTTCCATCGCATATTCACTTTCTTCATCCTCGGGGTTATGCGCGTTATGCTGATGCCAGCTGATATCCCCATTTGGTCCTTTATAGTAACCATTCAGGGTCACGAAATTAAAAACTGTTACTTTTCTCATGTCAAATGATATTAATGGTTTATTGAATTTATGAACTATACCGCCATATCAAGTGAGGTCACAGGAATTGGACATCATCGGGAAAATATTTAAAAATATAACGCTATACCAAGCTGTTAAATTTTAAACCACACATTATAAGCAGGTTAAATATTATAATATTTAAAGGTTAAACCAACTAATATTATAGTAGTCATATCCGCAATTATTATCTAAATATTAACCTTAAAAACAATTTTATGTACAAAAAACTCCTGTTGGTATTATTATCAATTATTACAATTCAAGCGGCTAAAGCACAAACAGAAAAAGGCAATCAAAACCTCGGATTAAGTTTTGGTGTATCAACTACAAACACCAATGCAAGAGCATTTAATAACGCTACCAATTCTTTAGGCGATAATATGAAGATCAAACTAACCACATACTCTATAGTCCCGGAGTATAATTATTTTATAGCCGATAAACTTGATATTGGCGTAGGATTGGGCTACAGCTATAACAGGTCGAAATCTTATTCGGGAGAGGCAGCAAATAATGACCAAATCTATAAGGGTTTCTTTAGTACTATATCGTTAAGGAAATATTTTTTGTTTGATAATAAGATAGGTATTCGTACCGGACCATATTTAAGCTATGGAAAATCAAAACAATCTTATGAAGACAGTAACAATCAGTACATTTCCAGCGTCAATTCCGATATTTACGGTGGAGGCTTGGGTTTGGATTTTGTTTATTATCCGGCAAAAAATATAGGACTTGCCGCCGGTTTAGGAAAACTAACCTATTTTCATCAAAAAGACACAGGCTCCAGTGTGGGCACATCCAATACTTTTAACTTAAGTTTTGTTGATAATTTGGCGCTGTCTGTTTACTACGTATTTGGCAAGTAACACCTAAAAGCAATATTGCAGAAAAGCCCTAATCGGAAGATTTAGGGCTTTCTTGTTTTTTAGCACATAAAAGGCATATAATATTGTTAAAAAAAACAAGCCAAAACGACAATAAAATATATTTAACATATTGATATATAGAATCTTAATAAAAAAATTATTTATATTTTACATAAATAAATAGGAGGCTGATAAAAGGATTATAAAATTTGCTGTAACCAATAGACCCAGCCAATACTAATCCCATAAAAATTATGCGTAAAACTTTACTCGTTGCAGTACTAATACTTCATGGTGTGTTTTTTTTACAGGCACAGGAAATATCATCGCCCGACAAAAATCTGACACTCAAATTTGAGCTTAAAGACAATGGCGTGCCCACCTATCAGCTCAATTACAAACAAAGGGAAGTTATCAAATCAAGCAAGCTGGGTTTGGAAACTAAGGATGTCCCCTCTTTTTTGGATGGTTTTACGGTAACCAAATCTGAGCAAAATACTTTTGATGAGTCCTGGAACCCGGTTTGGGGCGAGCAGAAAACCATCCGTAACAACTACAATGAACTGGTTGTTACTTTAACTCAAAAAGCAGTTCAGGACAGGTTTATACGCATCCGTTTCCGTTTATTTAATGATGGTTTGGGTTTCAGGTATGAGTTCCCTTCACAAAAAAACCTGAACTATTTCATCATCAAAGAAGAGCATACCCAATTCGCTTTAACCGGTGATCACAAAGCATTTTGGCTGCCCGGCGATTTTGACACACAGGAGTACAGCACGGTTACATCAAACCTGTCAGAAATACGCGGCAAAATGAAAGCAGCGGTTACACCTAATGTATCGCAAACAACATTTTCGCCAACGGGAGTACAAACGCCCCTGATGCTGAAAAGCAAGGATGGCCTGTACATTAATATTCATGAAGCCGCGCTGGTTGATTACTCGTGCATGTCATTGAACCTCGACGACAAAAATTTTGTGTTAGAGTCATTCCTTACTCCCGATGCTATTGGCGATAAAGGTTATATGCAGGCACCTACACAATCGCCATGGCGCACCATTGTTGTAAGTGATAAGGCGGCTGATATATTAGCATCCAAACTGATATTGAACCTGAACGAGCCAACCAAATACAAGGATGTATCATGGATAAAACCCGTTAAATACATTGGGGTATGGTGGGAAATGATCACCGGAAAAAGCACCTGGGCCTATACCGATCTTGAAAACGTTCAGCTTGGCGTAACCGATTATTCAAAAACCACTCCTAACGGAAAGCATGCCGCCAATACCAAACATGTGAAGGAATATATTGATTTTGCCGCGAAAAATGGCTTTGATGCCGTATTGGTTGAAGGCTGGAACCAGGGCTGGGAAGATTGGTTTGGTAAAACCAAAGATTATGTATTTGATTTTGTAACCCCATACCCTGATTTTGATGTAAAGGAACTGCATCGTTACGCTGCCGAAAAAGGGGTAAAGATCATTATGCACCATGAAACATCGGGCTCGGTACGTAATTATGAACGCCATTTGGATACTGCCTATAAATTCATGGTCGAGAATGGGTATAACGCTGTAAAAAGCGGCTATGTAGGGCAAATCATCCCACGCGGTGAGCATCATTATGGCCAATGGCTGGTAAACCATTACCTGTACACCATTACCGAAGCTGCCAAGTATAAAATTATGGTTAACGCGCATGAGGCCATCAGGCCAACAGGCTTAAGCCGTACCTATCCCAACCTCATTGGTAATGAAGCGGCCCGCGGAACGGAGTATGAGGCCTTTGGCGGTAACAATCCCGATCATACTACTATCCTGCCGTTTACCAGGCTGATGGGGGGACCAATGGATTATACACCGGGTATATTTGAAACCCATGTAAGCGCGTATAACCCCGAAAATAAATCATTTGTACACACTACGCTGGTGCATCAGCTGGCCCTGTATGTTACGATGTACAGTCCGCTGCAAATGGCTGCCGACCTGCCCGAAACCTATAATAAATATATGGATGCTTTTCAGTTTATTAAGGATGTAGCTGTTGACTGGGACGAAACCCACATACTGGAAGCCGAGCCCGGCGATTATATCACCATTGCCCGTAAAGCTAAAAATAAAGACGAATGGTACATTGGCAGCATTACTGATGAAAACCCCCGCATAGCCAATATCACTTTTGAGTATCTGCCTAAAGGTAAAACCTATGAAGCAACCATTTATGCTGATGGTAAAGATGCCAGCTATGATAAAAACCCAAAAAGTTATGCTATCAGAAAGATCAGGGTTACGTCTAAAACCATACTGAAACAAAAAGTTGCCTCGGGTGGTGGCATGGCTATCAGTATAAAATAAATGAATAAAGTGCACTTGAGATAAGTGGTTGATAATATATTTTTAAGGGAAGCCTGCTATTTATAGCAGGTTTTTTTCGTCTGTGGGATTTTCCTATCTTTCATTTTTTAAATCAAAATGAAAAGACCAGCCTTATTCCTATTATTTAACCTTTTTGCTGCAACACTTACCTTCGGGCAGCAACAACCATCGTTTATTGAAAACAACCTTGATACTTATATTAAACAAGGCCTCAAAGACTGGAATTTGCCCGGTCTTGCAATAGCCATTGTTAAAGATGGTAAGGTGGTTGTGATGAAGGGTTATGGCGTTAAGGACATTAAAACAAATGAGCCTGTTGACGAGAATACCCTGTTTATGATTGCCAGCAACAGCAAGCTTTTTACAGGTACCGCGCTTGCTCAATTGGATGAGGCTAAAAAGCTTTCGCTGAACGATAAGATCACCAAATATTTCCCCGATTATTCGGTGTATGACGCCAATACAACTGCAGTAATAACGATAAAGGATTTATTGGGACACCATTTGGGTACCAAAACATTTCAGGGCGATTTTACCTTTTGGAATACTACCCTATCGCGCCAGCAAATTATAGATAAAATGAAGCTGTTGAAACCCTCCATGGAGTTTCGCCAAAGTTATGGTTATTGTAACAGTTGCTTTTTGACCGCTGGGCAGGTGATACAACAGGTTACCGGCAAGCCCTGGGAAACTTATATTCAGGATAGTATACTTACGCCATTAGGCATGAACAATACTTATCCGCTTACTGCTGGTATAGCGGAGCGTAAAGGAGTTTCAAAACCATATACCAACGCTTTTACAGGTAAAATGGCTGAGCTGCCTTATGACCAGATAGATAATCTGGCACCCGCCGGTAGTATAGTAAGCTGTGTAAAAGATGTTGCCAAATGGCTCACCATGCAGCTGGACAGCGGCAAGTATGAGGGTAAACAAATAGTATCATGGAGAGCCCTCCAAAAAACCCGCGACCAAAACACCATTGTTAGCAGCAGGGCATCAGCGGTTTATCCAACGCATTTTAGGGGCTACGGTCTGGGGGTTTTTGAGGCCGACTATAATGGCAAACAGATTTTTTGGCACACCGGCGGCGCGGATGGCTTTGTTACCAACACCTGTTTTGTACCCGAAGCAAAGCTGGCCATTACGATTTTAACCAATAATGATAACCAGTCGTTTTTTGAAGCGTTGCGTTACCAGATCCTGGATGCTTACCTGGGTGTTCCATATGTTGACCGCAGCCAGGCCATGTTAAAAGGCTTTAATGAAGAACAGCAGGAAACCGTAAAGAAAACCAATGATATGCAGGCGCGTGTAAAAGGAAAATCGCCTGAACTTCCGCTTAAAGCTTATGCCGGGCAATATCAAAACACACTGTATGGTCCTATTGAAATTTCGGTAAACAAAAAAGATCTGCTGATCAAATTCAACCTGCATAAGGACCTTACCGCCACCCTGCAATACATGGATAATAACGAATGGTTGTTAATTTATAACAATCCTGCCTATGGTATTTTTACGTTAAAATTTAAAACCGAAAATAACAAGGTAATATCAAATGAAATTAAGGTGAACGACGGTTTGGAG
This sequence comes from Mucilaginibacter sp. P4_E8, assembly GCF_056401495.1. Taxonomy (NCBI): domain Bacteria; kingdom Pseudomonadati; phylum Bacteroidota; class Sphingobacteriia; order Sphingobacteriales; family Sphingobacteriaceae; genus Mucilaginibacter; species Mucilaginibacter sp. P4_E8. The sequence goes on along the minus strand of NZ_JBFUJG010000030.1, from coordinate 23,786 downwards.
TTTGACCCGTATCTTTTTGTAAAGGAAAATTAAGGGAGACTTCCCTCAAGTCAACACAAAAAGCCTTTAGCTATTTGAAGGTTTTGTGTTGATGTTAATTTGTAGATTTAGTGATTGTTATTTGCTATTACCTTGCTTTATTATGAAAGCCGCCCTAAACAAACCTGCCATAATAGGGGCGTTAGTAATAACGATCCTGTTTGTAATATTAATTTCATGCTTTGATTATATTGGAAGATACATAAGCGGAATCCTTTTATCCCTTTTCATATTTGCTGTGTTTATTACTATAGTTGTTCATCTGATAAAGGAGATAATAGTTATTGTAAAAAACAGGAAAACCCTATCTTTTTCACTCTTTTTACCAGGACTCATTTATATTTTGGTGCCTCTTGGAGGATCATATATTGATTTTGAAAAAATACGAAGTAAAGTTGTACTCCGTGGTTGTTATGAGGGCACACAGAACCAGGCATATATATTGTTCAGGGAGGATCATACTTTTGAATTAAACTGGACAGGCGTTTTCTTTTACGACGAATGGTTCACCGGAAAATGGAATAAAAAGGGCGATACTATCATTATGAAATATGATAATAAGATAGTTCCCCAGCTTGGTGATAAGGTGATAATACGAAATGGTTATTTTAGGCCAGTAGGCAATTTATCAGACACGGTTAAATTTCCGATACCCATGTTTTACGTGGGCTATTGTAAAGGCGAAAATTAGTAACACTTAGCCCATGTTCTACGGGTAACGCGGTCATTAACTTTTGAACTAAGCCTCCCAAATGTGCTCATTATTGTTCCGGTTCCACATACGGAAAGCCTGATTTATAGATAAACCCGGCTTTATAAAGTTTCCGGCTTGCACCACGGGCCAGCGTATTACATACATTGTTGTATGCAGCCCACTCGGTTGTTCCACTTACGGTTGATGTTGCCAGCCAAACCTGTTGCCCTGATTTCAAATCGACCAGGTAACAAAGAAACGAGGCATTAGGTATCGCGTTATTAGATTCTGAATAGGTGTTCCAATAGCCGCTCATATTAAGTACCAATACTGCTTCAACCTTATTATCTTTTAATTGGTTCATAAAACCATCATATGATACATTTTCATGTACCTTGAACAGATCAGAAGATTTAACAACGGCTGTATGTGCGGAGCTTAGATTGTTTTGAAAACTCTTTTCCAGTTGCGATCTAACCTCTATATTTTTCAGGTCATTTAAGGTTGGCCTCACCAAATCGTCAAAAGATTGATCAGTAAAATCTATTAATTCCTCTTGCGTGTTGATAACGATAACCGCAATTTTTCCATAGGGATCAATAAGCCTGGTGTTGTTTACTGTTTTGAAGTTCGAAACAGCGCATCCGCTGAAAATGGTGATGGCGAGGAGGACTGTAAAATATTTTAATACTTTCAAAGTATTAAAAACAGGGTGTGATGTAAATAAGGTCATATAAATAATAGTTTAGTATTTATATGATTTATAAAACATACAATAGTTTAAACAATATAGTCTGTAATAATAATATTACACTTTTTAATAATATGTTTATTACCGGATGACTGTAACCGCACTATTACAAAAGCCAGCATTTGTTTAAAATGCTGGCTTTTTGACTAAATGAGGGTTGTTATTACAAGCTTTGTTCCTCCGATAAACTGTTCAACGGGATGCATTCCATACTTAAAATCTGCTCCATAAATTCAAGAACCGGTTTAACCTGAATGTGCCCTAAAGAGGTGAAAGCTATACGTATGGAACCGTTGATGGTTGCTATACCCACGGTTTGGCTATCTTCATATCCCGTCATGGTGAAGGGCCCCCAAATGGCATCTAATTTTAATTGACCATAGTCGGTGTCAAATGGTAATGAGCCAACATTGGTTACCAGGTATTCATTGGCCAATACGGTGTTTACAAAATGCCCGGCTTTCTCTACATTCATACCATCTTTTATCACGCTGAATACAAAGTGTGCAAACCCTGAAATATCTTCCATGGAATTGGCGCCGATTAAAGTTTCTTTGGCATAACGCGCAGTTTCCCAAAACGATCCAATTGTATCCATATCAAAAGGGACTACCCGACCGGCAATTGATAAACAGGATGTTTCTCCTGTCCCCAGTGTTTCGCGTGCCGATGCTGGAGAATATAAACGGATTGGATTTGGTTTCCAGCTTCTGCTTGCCAGTGCAAGGGCCGCGCATAAAGTACCATGAACAGTAGTACCTTCCTGTTTTGAGCGCAGAATGATCCGGCTGGAAAGTTCTTTTGATAATTCCAGTAGTTGTATTTGCGGGTTTGCCCCGGCAACCGGTGGTTGTTTAAACGCGGCAATAACCTCATCACTTACAGGAATCCCGTTTACTGCATTTTCGGGAAGATCGGTATAAGAATCTATTGATGGAGGCATAACATAAGGTGAAGCATACTTGCCGTTCATTGCGTTCAACAGATCGCGCAGCGCATATGTTAATGAGCGGCCATCACTTATGGCATGATGGGCGGTTAACGCAATAACCGATTGGTTTTCAAATTCATATACAGCTGCCCTTACAAGGGGGGCAGAGGTACTATCAAACCTATGGGTCGTATCATGCTCCAACTCCGCTACCCAGGCGTTTTCAGCAGTGGTTTTTACAACTTTTAACGGAATTGGGTTGCCGGATTGTGTTACAAACTCAGGGGAGTTATTTTCATTAAGCCTGATACATACCGAAAATAAAGGATGCTGTTGCTGTAAAGCGGCCAAAGCCTGCTGCCAGTTTGTAATGGGTTGGGTACCTGTAACTACAGCAGCCATGGTAAAATGTACGGGTCTTTGCTGATCAAGCAGCCAAAAAAATCTTTCTGGTCCACCAAGCGGACGACGAGTTTGTGTTTTCATAGAAATATCATGTAGGGGTGATGTATTTAACATGATACAATATTATTGACTGGCGCATTTGGTTCATATCCCCAATACAGGTGAGACATATACCCGGATTTGGCACATGGACGTTTGGGACACATTTGTCAATAAAGCCGCTAAGTGGGCTGTAATCAGGAGAAATATTAAAAAGCCAGGCCTATCCCACCCTGCAGCCTGAAGCCGTTACGCACGGCTTCGTTCAATTGGGTTTTATCGGTTTGGCCGTTGTTAAGGTAAAGCTCATCGGTGCCGGTACCTGTTTGCCAGCTAAAATATCCGCCGCCTGCATGTACCTCGAGGTTATGGTACACGGTATAAACAAATTGCCCGCCTGCATTGATCCCATAACCGCTTGCATGATGACGGTAGCTCACCGGGTGCTGAAAACTCTGGATCAAATTCCAGTTGGCTTTGCCGTTATAGCTTACCTGGTTGTAGGTAATATCAGCAGCGAATTTAAATTTCTTTATGATCCTTATAGAAGAAGTTACCTTTATAAAAGGTCCTTTCCACGTGGTTTGATAAATGCTGTTCAGGTTGGGGAAGTTTCCGCTGCGATCAAACAGGTGCAACGACTGTGTATTAGTTCCGTATCCGGCATAAGGGACCAGGCTAAAAAGATTATTATTAAAAAGGATAAACCCGGCTCCTGCACTCCATGCTTGTGTGTTGCCTTTATCGCCATTAAATGTTTCATTATAGGTAGGGTTGCTGCGGTTGTCGGCCCCATAATCGGTATCGGTTATAGTACCTGATGATATGAACTGCCTGGAATAATCAGCATATATGGAAAACCGCTTCCATATATTCCATTGCGCAGCCGCGTTAATGCTTTGCCCGCCAAGCCGTTTCCATTTAAGCTCAGAATAAATATTGGGGTTTTGCCCGGTAATGTTGCCAGCTATTGACCAGTGAAAATTTTCCTGCTGATAACCCGTAGCTAAGGATAGCTGCAACTTTTTTTCGATAGATTGTGCATATAACAGATGTGTGCTCATAATAAGAGCAAAGCAAAATCCTATAAAGTTTTTCATCAGGTGTATAAAAAGCCTGCCTTTTATACAAAGGCAGGCTAAATATAAAAGGTTTTTTATTGATTTATACCAAAAGCTTCCCAACCCGAGGCCGTAGCGCGGGTACAGGTCATGGGCTGTGTACCGTTTTCGCTCGAAATGTATTTACCGTTATTGCCTCTTAAAGTAACTTTCCCATCTGTAGTAGCTATCCAGTCAAATTTTTCCCAGTCGCCAAAGGTAGCGCGGTTACAGGTAATGGCCTGCGTGCCGTTTTCTGACGATACATATTTGCCCTGGCTTTGTAAAGCCACTTTGCCGCCGCCGGCATCAACTACGGTAAATGTTTCCCATGCCGATGCTGTTGGACGGTTACAGTTCATGGCCTGTGTGCCGTTTTCGCCGCTTACATATTGATTATTAAAACCTTTAAAGGTTACGTTTTGCCCAATTGGAGGGTTGGTAGTGCCACCACCAGTTCCCGACAGATCGTATACCCGTACATAATCAACCTGCATATTACAAGGCAGGGCAGCGTCATTAATGGTATTGCCCGGTAAATCGCCACCAATGGCCAGGTTAAGGATGATGAAGAATGGATTATGGAATGCCCCGGTACCATTGATATTGTTGGCAATATTGCCGGTTACATACAGTGTATTATCCACATACCAGCGGATGGAGTTGGTATCCCATTCAACAGCATAAGTATGGAAGTTGGTTGGGGTTGTGGTGGTGCTGTTACCATATTGGGTATGCTGGTTTCCATTTATACCCCAGTGCATAGTTCCTAATATGGTATTGGAGGTGTTTACCTGCTCCATAATGTCAATTTCGCCGCAGCTTGGCCATGGAGTGCCCGAGCTTATATTTGCGCCCAGCATCCAGAAAGCGGGCCATGTACCCTGTACCGCGGGTAGTTTAATACTCGCCTCAATACGGCCATAAGTTGGCTGAAATTTGCCTGCGGTAGTTAATTTGGCCGAGGTATAAGGCTGACCACCCACAGTTTGTTTGCGTGCAGTAATGGTCAATAAACCGCCCCCTACCGTGGCATTGGCCGATTGGTAGTACTCTTTTTCATTATTAACATTGGGGTTGCCGTTATCAATGTTCCAGTTGGAGGTGTTTACGCTGGTGCCATTAAATTCGTCGGCCCATACCAGCGTACCGGCCCGTGGGGTGGTAACTTGTGTTGGGTCGGTCTGCGAGGCAGCGGGTTTACTCAGGTCTTTTTTGCAGGATGCTGTTAACACCATAAGGGCCATTACCATAAGGGCACCTTTCACATAATTTAAAAATAGTTTCATAAGATCGGTTTTTGTATAACAATTAATTGGTTTGCATAATTGATCATGTGCTTATTGGTTTACGCCAAAAGCCTCCCATCCTGATATGGTTGCGCGGTTGCAGGTCATGGGCTGGGTTCCGTTTTCGCTCGATATGTATTTGCTATTGTTGCCCCTTAATGAAATTTTACCGTCGGCATTTACCACCCAGTCAAATTTTTCCCAGTCACCATAGGAAGTACGGTTACAGGTAATAGCCTGTGCACCGTTTTCTGAGGATACATATTTTCCCTGGCTTTGCAGAGCTATTTTACCCGCCCCGGCATCAACCACGGTAAATGTTTCCCATCCCGATGCTGTTGGCCGGTTGCAGTTCATGGCTTGTGTGCCATTCTCGCTGCTTACATATTGGTTATTGATTCCTTTTAGGGTGATGGTTGAGCCGATTGGCGCGCCGCCACCGCCGCCGCCAGATGATTGTGTGCCCGACCATTTGAAGGTTGCCACCGCACCTGCTGCCAGGCTGTAAGTAAATGACTCCGCACCCCATTTTACCTTAAAGCTCACGGTTGATGAACCATTGTTTAGCGCGATAAGCACCTTGCTGCCATCAGAATTTTTAAAGGCAACGTTCTGGATGCTGCCCGACAGGTTTGACGAGATCCTGACAGCGCCAGGCCTTACAAACCGGGCCGCGTGGCCAATAATATAATAACCAACATTGCGGGTTATGGAAGTACCGCTTACCGTAATACCGCCCAGGCAAGTACTGCAACCACCGGCCGTGTGCGGGTTGTTGTTGGGATCGGCAGCAAGGTTCCATTCCAGCACGTTGCGGCTCCAGTTGCGGGTTGCGCCAATGATCAGTGTATTTACATGCCATGATAAGTCGCCGCCAAAGTTGCTTGGCGCGCCCACCCATTGCTCGGTGAAATAAACATTTTTATTAGGGTAAGCGTTGTGCACACCAGTTAAAGCGCTTATATCGCCTGCATACAGGTGAAACGCAGAGCCATCAACATAAGGGTTAGCGCCAGGATCACCCAATACGGTTGTGGCATAGCTGGGTACATCGGCATTATGATCATAAGCAATGATCTTGGTATTTAACCCAGCGCCACGCAATTGCGGACCAAGGTTATTCTTTATAAAGTTGGCCTGCTCATTAGCCTGCATTACCATACTTGGATTATTATATGGGTTAAGCGGCTCATTTTGTGGGGTAATGGCATCAATGGTTATGCCCTGAGCCTGCATGGCTTGTATGTATTTTACAAAGTAACGGGCATAGGCATCATAATAAGCGGTGTTTAAGCTGCCGCCGGTGTAGCCGTTATTGCCAGTGGTATTTACTTTCATCCAGGTTGGGGCTGTCCAGGGAGTGGCAAGGATCTTAATGCCAGGGTTTATGGCGATGATCTTTTTGAGGATAGGTAGCATATCCTGATTTTCCTGGCTGATGCTGAAGTTATTCATATTCACATCGCCCGATGTTTGGTTGTAGGTAAAATCACTGGAGCTTAAGTCGGATGCCCCAATGCTGATCCGTAAATAACTGATGCCTATCTGGCCGTTGGCCGTGCCGAATAGTTCGCTCAGCACAGCAGCCTGGTTGCCGCCAAGTCCGTTGAGTAAACCGGCGCTGCCCCCGGTTAAGGTAAAGCCAAAGCCGTCAATACCCTGGTAGGTAGTGTTCTCGTCAACGGTTACGGTGGTAGGATTGGTGCCGGCATCCGCGGCAAAATTAAAGCTGGTTTGTGCCTGCAATAGCTTCGACTTGTCGGACGTAGTTACCCATGCATTAACCACTTCATTTGCGGCACGTGATACAGTTTCGGTTGTTGGAGTTTGGGCCATTGCTGTACCGCGCGAATCCTTTTTGCAGGAATAAAATATCGCCGCGGGCAGCAGCGTGAACACAGCCAGCCACTTTAAATTGTAATTGATTTTCATAAAGTAATTATTTAATTGGTTTGATAGCATATTAATTTCACGGCACATACCAGCCCGCATCGGTAAACCCCATGACGAATTTAACCAAGCCTTAAAACATTGAATTTTAAAGCCCGTGTATCAAATACACCACCGCAATTTTTTTAGGGGGATGACAGGTTTAGTATGGTTTATAATTGTTACTACAAATTTATATTATTTTAAACGTAACAAGCAAGTAAAATGTTCATAAATAACTGATTAATAATAAGTTATATTAAATTCGATACGCTTTAGACACAGGCATGACCTTATTAGAAAAGGGCTGTTGAACGTTATAGGGATGGTTTTTAAGAAGGCAATAAATATTTGTGATACGCTTATATCGCAATTAATTTTAAAGAAAAAAAGTGGAGGTATTATTATGGCTAATAATACGATAACAGGTTAATATACAGGTATATTTAATTGGCAGTGTTGTCAATAACCAGTTTGCTCCAACCTTTATTGCCGGCATCTTTGATCTCTTTTTTCTTGCTTTCCATTACCTTTTTAATGCGCGAACTGTAGGCCCAGCAAGTGCTTTGACGGATGGACAGGATCTCGGATAGTTTATGTGATGATATTTTACCTTTGGTTGAGTACATTAAAAATATCATATAAAAAGCCTTGTTAATAGGTATGCGCGTGTTTTGTAAAATGGTATAGGCTATTACCGACTCTTCGTAGCCGCATTTGGAACACCTGCGGCTATAAGGTAAATGCCCGCTACCATAATGAGTGTTGCTGCATTTGCGGCAGGCATAACCGTTTTCCCATTTCAGATCAGACAGGAATTTGAAGCAGGTTTCGCGGTCGGGATATATTTTGCTGAACTCTTCAAAATCAACCTCGGCAGACATTACACGGTCGTGGGTTACTTTCTCAATGTCGTTATGCAAAATGATGTTATCCTTTTCAAGCAGCACATTCATCCGCGAAATTTCCTCGGCCTGTTGCTGCAATAACTCGTTAACTGATTTTAACTCCTCGTTCTGCTCGGCTATCATAGATGATTTCTCAACCAGCTCTTTGGTGCGCTCCTGCACCTGCTCTTCCAGGCGTTTATTCAGTACATCCTTTAACTCTTCATTTTGCTTCATTTGCATAATAATGCGCTGCTGTGCATCATCCTTTTCGTTTTTCAATATCCTTACCTTATCGCCTATGGCAAATGATATGAACAGCATTTCCATAATGAAACAAACACTCAGGCTATAGTAATCAAACTCTGTAACCGGCAGCCACCACATATTGAGCGCAATGCAGCTTTTAATAATAAAGCCAACAAGCAAAAAGGTATATCCAATAACAAAAAAGCGGGCGGGCTTATACCCCGTGAGCAGGGTATAGCAACCGGCATAAAATGCCAGCGACAGGGGTATAAATTCAATGATCTTGTAATTGAACCAACTGTTATTAATAGTAAGGCAAGCCACAAAATACAGGCTGCGCAGTACAATTACCCAGCTAATCACCTTATTTAAGCGCGGTGCATTAACTTTTAAATTGAGCAGGCTTTGTGTAAACAGCACGGCAAAAATACTTGCGGCAAACAGGGCTATGCCATACGCGTTTTGATTCCATGCCGGTAAATTTGGCCATATATACTGGTAAGCAATACCATCGGCACACATTTCATATAAGCCAATGCTTAAGTTATAGGCAATGTAATACAGGTATTGTACCTGCCGCATGGCTATAAACATCATGAGGTTATACAAGCCAAATACCAGTATCATCCCATAAAAAACACCGAAAAAGAAATACTCATCAAGCGCATAACTGATAAACCGGCTTACCGTGCGCAGTACGATGATGACATTTACAGAATGGTTTGACCTGATGCGGACATAATAAACGCCTTCGCTATTTGTATTGGGATCAATATTTAAACTGAAATTTTTGTGCAGATAAAACCTTGCCGAAAACGGGTGCTTACTTCCCAGGGATGTTGCTGCAAAAGTATTTGGAGCAGTGGGCGAGTAAACCGTAATACTATCAATGGTTTGGTCAAAAAACTCCAGGATCCAGTTGTTTTTGGTACCTGGATTTTTACCAACCTTAAGGCGGTACCAATAAGCTGAATTTGGATGCCGGGTTACCGGGGTGGGTTCCTGGTTAACTTTAAAGCCACCGGCTGATGCAAGGACTTTTATCTGGTTAAAAGTAAGATTACCGGTAGTATCTTCTAAAAAGGAAATCTGGCGATACTCAAATATATGCTGTTGAACCTTGTCGTTTATAGCTACTGTAGTTTGTGCGGATACGTTTATAATAAGGTACAAAAAAAGTACCGTGGCGGATGTTAAGGATCTCAGTAAAAATTTAAACATGTTCACATGCTGAATAAGAACTTTCGTACCCATAGTTTAGATACTACAGGCACGAAAGAGGGGTTTCTTTTGGTTAGCGTCAGGCCGGGGGACACAATTATAATATTTTTCTTTTTATAATCCTATTAAAGGTAAGTAATACAGTTATTTAACGGGGGCAAATTCCGTCATTTAACGGGTTAAACAGCTATTATCCCAATAATTTAGTGTTTTTTTAAGGCAATGAATCAAAAAATAAGATACGCATTTACTAACAATGTATATTAGTATCTTGTTATTTTAAGCAAAAGCGGGTTAAATCAATTACTAACATGAATAAAAAACTGCTCATATTTTTAACGGTTACTGCTGTTTTTCTGCATAATTCGTTATTTGCGCAAAACATAAGGGTTGCAGCAGCAGCAAACCTGCAATCGGTAATTGAAGTTTTGCAAAAAGATTTTAAGCAAAAAACAGGCATTATCATTGAACCCGTTATTGGTTCGTCAGGAAAATTGGTGGCTCAGATAAGCAACGGCGCTCCTTTTGACGTGTTCTTATCGGCAGATATGAGGTTTCCTGAAACGCTGTTCAAAACGGGTTTCGCCGTAAAAAAACCGGTAGTGTATGCTACTGGAAGTTTAATTATTTGCAGTTCGCAAAATATAGGTTTTAATAACTGGGAACGCACATTAATGACTGCAAGGGTAAAAAAAATAGCCATAGCCAACCCGGCCATTGCGCCCTATGGCAAAGCGGCGCAGGATGTATTGCAACGTAAAGGTGTTTTAGATAATGTGAAAAACAAAATTGTTTATGGCGAAAGTATATCGCAGGTAAACACCTACATTACAACAGGAGTGGCCGACATTGGATTTACTACACAAGCCCTGATTAAGGATGCCGGCAGTAAAGTACAGCTGTATTATCAGATCATTGATCCCAAAGATTACGCGCCTATATTGCAGGGTATGATATTGTTAAAACATGCCGCGAATAACCCTAAAGCCGAAAAATTTTATCAGTACATTTTAAGCCCGGCTGCAAAAAAAATATTTATGGAGTACGGTTACCGTCTGCAATAAAAATATAAACCAATCATTTTACTGATGGATCTTTCGCCCATATGGCTTACCTTAAAATTAGCAGGCATTACTACCCTGTTGCTGCTGCTGATTGGGCTGCCGTTTGCCTGGTGGCTTTCAAGGGGGCGGTCGTTTTTTAAAATTATTGTGGAAGCTATTATTACCATGCCTTTGGTGCTGCCGCCATCGGTACTGGGTTTTTATTTGTTGCTGGCTTTTAGTCCGCAGCATGGTATAGGTAAATGGCTACAGCATACGTTTAATGTGCAATTTGTATTCTCGTTTCAGGGCCTGGTGCTGGCATCGGTTATTTATAGTATGCCATTTATGGTTGGCCCGGTAAAATCAGCCCTACAGCAATTGCCGGCGGCGCTGTCAGAAGCATCATACACCTTAGGTAAAACAGAATGGCAAACCTTTAAAAGCGTGCTGCTGCCCAACATTAAACCATCGTTGTTAACAGCCATAGTGCTTACCTTTGCACATACCTTAGGCGAGTTTGGCGTGGTGCTGATGATTGGGGGTAATATACCCGGCATAACCCGGGTAGCATCAATAGCGGTGTATGACTCGGTTGAAAAAATGGATTATGTTGCGGCCAATAACTATTCGCTCATTTTATTTTCCATTACTTTTGTGTTGGTGATAGCCGTTTTTGTGTTTAATAAATACCAGGCAAAAAGCCCATTGGAATGATCAGTATAGCCATTGAAAAAAAGCTAAAGGCCTACCATGGGCAGCAGGTATTGCAGGTTAACAGGCAATTTGTAAGCGGCAGCATTACCAAAATATATGGTCCATCGGGTACCGGAAAAACCACTTTCCTGAAAACCATAGCCGGGTTAGTAACTCCCGAAGCCGGTACTATTGTAGCCAATGGGATTACCTGGTTTGATAGTGATGCCAGGATAAACCTGCCTGCACAAAAAAGGAATACCGGGTTTGTTTTTCAGCAATATGCATTGTTCCCCAACATGACGGTTAAGCAACACCTGCAATATGCCACTACCGACGAGCAATGGATAAAACGATTACTATTATTGGGTAAACTGGATACTTTTGCCCTACACAAACCCGACTACCTGTCTGGTGGGCAGCAACAGCGACTGGCCATATTAAGAGCCCTGGCCACCAAACCCAAACTACTTTTAATGGACGAGCCATTCTCGGCCCTTGACCCTAAAATGAAAACGGAGCTGATTGCGGAATTGAAAGTTGTTTTAAAAGAGCTTGGAACAACTACCCTCATTGTAAGTCACAATCCGCAGGAACTGGAGGAGCTTACTGATGAGGAAATGGTGTTTGAGTAATGAATGACAGTCATGCCGAACTTGTTTCGGCATCCCACGAGATAGGCTTGTGTGGCATAGCGGATAACCTGTTCTGAGAGATCATGAAACAAGTTCAGGATGACAGTTGAGGGTTTTATTACAGCACCGGCGGCAATAAAAAGGGGAGCATTACCTCCCCTTTCAAAAAAAAAACAACTCACATTTTACCTGAAGTGTCTTTAGCCATTTTCTTATCCATCTTTCCTTTAGACATCTTATCCATTTTTTTCTTTTCCATTTTGTCCATTTTTTTGCCGTGAGACATCTTATCCATTTTAGACATTTTGCCGGTATCACTTACCGCGGTAGTTGATGTTTTTGTTAACACTGGAGACAATGACCTGGCCTGTACATTTACCGATAAACATACAGCTACTAAACCTGCGGCTAATGCGCCCGAAATAATTGATTTCATACTTTGATTTTTAGTTTTTAATGTTGTGGTTCTTATTAACATTTCAACCTTAGTCGGGCGGACCGGACAAACCTTACAAAGTATTTTAGTTTTTATTCAGTTCTTCTTCTATCCGTTCCTGCAACTCTTTTTTAAAATCGTCATCAAGTGTTGGAGCTGATGATTGCATGGAATCATGAAAAAGCTGGTGAACCATGGTATTGATCACATGGCTCTGTTTATTATACAGTTTACACATAGAACAACCAGCCAGGTGGATCCTTAACTCGATGGCTTCCCGAAAGCTAAGTTTTTTGATCTGTTTTTTTTCGATCAGTAAAGTAGCCTGCTTGCAGTTGTACATGATTTTTTTTAAGTGATTCATAAGCTAATTTTTTAAGTCCAGTTTTTTTGAAGACAAGCCCGCAGGTTAAGCTTGGCCCTGTGAATAATAACCCAAAAGTTTGCCTGGCTAACTTTCAATTCGTTGCAAATAAATTCAGTGGCGGCATCATCCATATGCTTCATCGTGAAAACAGACATCCATAGGCCGGGTAATTTTTGCAGGCATTTTTGCAGTATCTGGTTAAACTCTTTATTCACAAGCGGGTCATGATCTTCAATGCCAAATGGTAAGGGCTTATAGGCATCATTCCAGTGCCCGGTATCCTCATCAAAAAAGTCCTGTTGTTCTTCTTCCGCTTTTTTCTCGGCTATATTCCCCAGGCCCGACGACTTTTTACGGTAAACATCCACTATCTTATTTTTCAGTATAGCGGTAAGCCAGGTGCGTTCAGAACTTTTACCTTCAAACCTGTCTGCTTTTTCTAAAGCTGCCAAAAAAGTTTCCTGTACCAGATCCTTAGCCTGCTCCTCGTTATTAATACGCGATAGCGTGTATGCGTACAGGTAATCGGCATGGGCCTTAACCCAATGATGTGGATCCAACAAATGATTTTCAGTTGCCATTAATAAAATTGATCATAACATTTAATCCGTTAGTCGTTAATACACGTATATCCTTACAAATAACCGCGCGTGTTTTATGTTATTTTATACTGCATTATTTATTAGCTAAATTTACATATACCCAATTGATTATAAATAATCTATACCGGTGCTTATAATACGCCACCATCCGAAAGAAAAAAATAGAATTTATTGTAAGGTTATTAAACCCAACCCGACTAAGCCGGAAAAACGTATATCAAACTAAAAAAATATGAAACCGATTAAAATATTTGCCATTACTGCCGGTTTTGCAATTGCAGTAATGATTTTAGCCTCATTCATAAATCATCGGGATAAAGCCTTAGTGAAAAAGGATAATTTAAAAGTTGATGGCAAAGGCTTTGCTGTTGTGGAGTTATTTACATCCGAAGGCTGTTCAAGCTGCCCGCCTGCTGATGCACTGGTAGCCAGGATACAAAAAGAAGACAAGGATATGCAGGTATATATACTGGCTTTTCATGTTGATTACTGGAACCGGCTTGGCTGGAAAGATGTTTTTAGCAGCGCCGAATACTCAAAAAGACAAAATGAGTATGCTACCTGGCTCAAGCTTAAATCGGTTTATACCCCGCAAATTGTAGTGAACGGGAAAAAGGAGTTTGTAGGCTCAGAAGAAGGCAATTTGCGTAACGCCATCACTGCCGGATTGCAGACAGCCCCCACCTCAACATTAACACTTAACGCGCAAAAAGATCAGGGCAAGCTTACTGTACAATATCATGCAAGCGGAGCCGAAAAAAATGCCAGTCTGTTTTTGGCCGTAGTACAAAAAGCAGCCCAAACCAAAGTCGAACGTGGCGAAAATGGCGGGCACACCCTATCGCATGTTCAAATTGTTCGTAAAACACAAAGTTTACCTTTAAACCCCAGCGGGAATGGTAATACCATCATTGCCCTGCCCGATGGATTTAACACACAGGATTGGGAAATAATAGGCTTTGTGCAAAACAAGACCAACGGTGTAATTTTGGCCGCGGCAAAGTCTGATTTTAGCCCGGCCGTTAATGCAAACAAATAATATAAAATGCAAATATGAAAGTCATTAAAGAAAAACACCCCTTAGCCATGCGGTGGACCCATTGGGTAAACTTTCCGATACTTACTATTATGATATGGAGCGGGATGCTTATTTACTGGGCCAATGACGAATATAAGATAACCCTGTTTGGGCATACCTATTTCAGCTTTTTTCCGCAGTGGTTTTATGATAAGCTGCACATACCGCACCGCCTGGCCGAGGGGATGGCTTTTCACTTTTTGTTTATGTGGTTTTTTGCATTGAACGGCATATTATATGTACTGTATACCATCATATCGGGCGAATGGCGGGAGCTGGTACCTCAAAAAAAATCATTTAAAGAGGCCTGGCTGGTGCTGCTGCATGATCTTCATATCCGTAAGATGGCACCGCCTCAAAATAAATATAACGCGGCCCAGCGTATTGCCTATACGGCAATTATTGTGATGGGCCTCGGATCGTTAATAACCGGCCTGGCTATTTACAAGCCGGTACAGTTTTACTATTTAACCTGGCTTTGTGGCGGCTACCACCTTGCCCGTATTCTTCATTTTGCATTAACCATTGGCTATGTGCTTTTCTTTGTGGTGCACGTGGTGCAGGTTGTACTTGCCGGATGGAATAATTTCAGATCGGTTATATCGGGATTTGAAGTTGTGAATGAAGAACCAAAACCAACTATTGAAACTACTACACCAAGCGATGAAAAACCCATTCAGTAAAAAAAATAAAGGACCCAAAAAACCACTTACCGTTGATCAGAAGATCACGAGGCGTAACTTTATCTCATTTGGCAGCTTTATAGTGCTATCTGGCGCTGCTTATGGTGGATGGAAGTGGTTGTACAATTCACCCGAGGAAATTGCAACCATAACAGCGGGCGCCCGCAAACCACTAAGGAGGGCTTTAAATACAACCGAGCTGGCCATGCGCAAGCTTTTTAGTAATAATAACCTGGTTAAAACCTATCCCAAAGAAATGGCCGCCAAAAATGTACGCCATAACAGCGATATAGGATCTGAAGGAAAAATTGATGTTGCCGCCTGGAAATTACAGGTAAAAAAACAATCGGGCCAGGTGTTGCAGATCACCCTGGATGAAATAAAGGCATTGCCCAAAACTGATATCATATACGATTTTAAGTGTGTTGAAGGTTGGGATCAGATATCGCACTGGGGTGGTGTAAAATTCAGCGATTTTATAAGCCATTATAAGCTCGACGATCAAACACAGCTACAGTATGTTGGTATGGAAACACCCGATAAGGAATACTATGTAGGTATTGATATGCCCAGCGCCATGCACCCGCAAACCCTGCTGGCTTATGAGGTAAATGAACAACCACTCCCGCCAAAACACGGTGCCCCATTAAGGCTTATTATACCTGTTAAATACGGCATAAAAAATCTGAAACGCATAGGTAGTATCAGCTTTAGCAACAGCCGCCCACGCGATTACTGGGCCGAGCAGGGTTATGATTATTATTCGGGCTTATAGCCAGGCAAGTGCGATTCCCTCCCGACGGGAGGGTGTAGGGAGGGGTTTATGCGACCTACATCATGAATAAACCCCTCCCTGCCATTACACAAACCATCGCGCCCCTCCCCAAGGAGGGAATTTAACCTACCAAATAGTCCATGAAAAGACATCCCCTTTTTGGGACATTATTTGTTCGCCATGTCTTTTGATGGGCTATTACTCTCGAAACAGTTATAAATATTATGTATTGTATTTTATTATCTTTAGTGATATTATAATACAATATAGCTGCAATGGGCCTAAACACTAAAATCATTCTTTATTTATTCATCGCTATTCTAATTGTGGGTTGCGGTCAGCAAGAGACTAAAAAACAGCCATCATCAAAAACGGATATTGCAGATACTGCCGCGCATAAACTATCGGTAAAAAGTATGCACGATGATCTTTTTATCCTTTGGTCGGCAATAAAAGAAATGCACCCTGCTTATGGTATGTATACGCCTGCGGATAGTATGCAGAAAGTTTATGATCAAACGGTCGCGGCTATCGACACCCCACAGTCTGAAACAGACTTTATCAGTCACGTTTATCCTTTGTTGAGCAAACTCCGGTGCGGGCATACCCAGTTGAGGCACTCTGCAGGATATAAAGGCGAAAAAGCACCGCATCTGCCCTTTGAGGTGCTGGTTCGCAATGGCCGGACCTGGGTCACTACCCATCAAACGGCTGATCTTAATACCGGCGATGAAATATTAAGTATTAATAATGTTCCTGTTGCAGCAATAATTAACCATGGTGCCGATCTATATGCGGGCGATGGGTACAATGAAACATTTAAAGAGTTATTTTTAAGCGAGTATGATGGCTTTGAAGATGCCTGTAATAAGTATTATCACTGGGCAGCTCCTTATCGTGTCAACTTGCGTACTAAACAGGGGATATTAAAAACCATGCAGGTTGATGCGCCTGCTGATGGTGCCTCCCAACTCACGCCCGCAAAAGTGGTTGATAACTATGCCGGTTGGACTATTGCCAAAAACACGGATTATTTACCACTCCGGTTTCTGAAAAACTCATCAGCCGCGTGGTTTGAGGTTCATAGCTATCAGTACAATGATACTATTATTTTTAAGGAGGCATTTAAACAGATCCATGAAAAAGGAATAAAAAACCTGATCATTGACCTGCGGCATAATACAGGGGGCGACATCAGGATAGGAGCAAAACTATTGACCTACCTGGCCGATTCGCCTTTTGCTATGGTGGGCGATGTAAAATCAAGAATACCCAACCCTGCGGTAAATCATTTTGAAAAATACTTTGATACCACGCGAACAGCAAGCTTTAACCAAAGCTTTAAGCCAACGGGGATTAAAGAGGGTGCTTATTATCATGTTGATTTTAAACCTGTTTTTGGCGATTTGCTTGGCATTACGGCGCTTCATAAAACAGCCCATTTTAGCGGCAATTTGATTGTTTTAATTGATGGGGCAACATTTTCTGCAGGTGCGCACTCTGCCATAGCCATTAAAACATTTTGTAAAAACGCCCGGTTTGTTGGCCGGGAAACCGCAGGCGGCGCTGAAGGTTGCAGCGGCGGCACCATACAGCATTTAACATTGCCTAATACACATGTCGTTGCGGAGTTTCCGTTGTTGCGTTTTGTTTCAGTTGCCAAACACCCGGTGCCGGGCCATGGTATTATGCCCGATTATACGGTTGTGTACAGTCCCGAAGATGTTGTGGATAAAGCAGACCTGGATATAAAAAAAGCGCTTGATCTGATTAAATAGGAACGGCAATTTTTTGTTCGCGTAGGGTCTCTCGGAGAGGACCCTGCGAAAACCTAAAATGAAAAGCAGACAATAGATCAAATGCAAGCTAACTTAGATTTTATAAAAAAATTGGGAAATATATTAAACACACTGATTTATCTAAAGATTAATAGCTGTAAAACATTTATTAACTTTAAGAGGCTAAACCAATAACCTCTTTTTTTATGAACCAAGAAAATATCAAAGTCATTGCACTATTTGAAAAGCAAAGGCAAAAAATAGATAATTTTCCCAACGCTGACGACGAGTTTTGGAGAAATGAAACACTGGATTTAGTTGAAAAATTTATTGGGAAAGACTCCAAGCAATACGGGTTATTAAGTAGCCATACGTTTTGGCCTAACTTAAATGCTGTGCAGTCTGAAACAGAACAGTCGCAAAGAGAAAGAGGCCGTAAAATGATTGATTTATGTATAAATTATATTAAAGATAAAGGCATTAAAAAAGAACCATCGCCACAACCAGTTATCAACTATAATAACACCGTCCATTCAGGAAGCATCCATCAGGACTTATCCCGTGATAATAAAATAGCGAAGCAAACTATCAATACGAATACTCCTGATGCTATCTCTAAAAAACCAATAATAGAAAAATTGGGATTATGGGTAGCAATCGTTTCGGGGCTAATTGCATTACTTACAGGTTTAAAAACTTGCGGATACTTATAAAATAATATATCAAAGCATTCTCTCTCTCTCTCTCTCTCTCTCTCTCTCTCTCTCTTGCCCCAAGTGACATATTACTTAGTCACCACCTTTAAAAACCGCTCCACCGTGTAGGTAGCTAATTGGCCGCCGGGGCCATTTAAATTATAATCGAAACCGTGCGTGGCCCAGGGTAGTTTAAGCAAAAAATGTTTTATGCCGTTTTGTTCCAGTTTTGCGTTCAGTCTACGGCTATGCTCTGGCGAAACCAGCACATCATTATCGCCATGAATAATAAGTGTGGGGATTGATTGTCGGTTCACAAATTCAATTGGTGAGCTGGCAGCATATTTTTGAGATACCTGCTTGTAAGTACCACCTAAATAATCCTCCATTACCTTGCGCGAATCCATAACAAGCGGACTCGCTGGTGTAGAGTAGCCCCAAACCATATCTGCTGGTCCGTAATAATCAATAACCGCTTTAAGGCCTGGTTGATGCAGGGTGTAGGCTGCAAGCAAGGCTATCTGCGCTCCCGCCGACCGGCCCAGCAAAACAAAATTATTGGTATCAATATGTAACCCGTCGGCGTGTTGGCGCAGGTAATTAATAGCTGCATGCACATCCTCTACAGGGGCAGGGTTTTGATGCGCGGGCGCTAAGCGGTAGTTTATAGCAGCCACATTATAGCCGATGCCGGCAAGGTAGCTGTTTAATTCGGGCAGTTGTTTATTATCGCCCTTGCTCCAGGAACCGCCGTGAACCACAACAACACAGGGTTTTTTCCCTGCAATTTGCGAGCTGTAATAATCCATTGTTAAGTTTAAACCTGGGTAACTGTTATAGGTTATCACTTTTGGGGTAATCTTTTTTGGGCCGCTAAACTGTTTCCAAAAGCTAAAGGGAGGGTGGCTATCATCGGTAATGGTACTATCCTGCTCAAAGGCTGCTGTGAAATTTTGTTTCAGGCTGGCCGATACCACATAGGCCCTTATTATTGGCGAAGTAAACAGCACCAACGCAATGATCCCGGTAACGGTGCCGGCAAGCTGGTATTTATCAACATAAAAACCTGTTAAAAGAACAATAGAGGTAAGCGCCATGAATATCCAGGGGAATTCGGTAATTAAAATAGCCAGCATCCATACATAATATTCGGGGGCTTTAAAAATAGCCAGTAAAGAAACAAGCAGTAGTAAAATGCTGATTATAAAACGAATCATCCGGCAATTTTATGAAAAAAATAATGACTAAAACCGCTTATTCTGTTATTAAATCTGCTTGGGTAGATGCACGTCAGATAAAAGAAATTCCCTGCGATTTTTCTCAGCAAGAGGGCTTGGTGGCGTTACCTTGCCTGTAATTAATGGTTTGTTGGATTGGGCCTCGGCCACACAGGCAAACAGAAAGGATACTGCTAAAATAATGAGCAAATATTTTATCATGGTAACATCATTTTTCATAACTACGAAGAATTTAGCAGCAAGAGTTGTAATGTGATAAAATAAAAAAGCCATCGCTTTATTTTAAAACGATGGCTGATGTCATATCAGGTATTGTAACAGAATTTTTATACCAGATTCTTTTTGATGTAAGTAATACTTTGGGTAATGCTGTCGAACGGATCGCCGGGGCAAATATCCTGCTCTACAAAGAAATATTGTAACCCTGCTTTTTTCGATTGTGTGAATATCTTTTTAAAGTCGATAATACCATTACCTACTTCGGTAAATTTCCTTTCGGGGGTTTTATCCAGATCCTTAACATGCCAAAGCGGGAAACGACCGGGGTTTTCATTAATTAAAGCTATGGGGTCCTGGTTTGCCTTGGTTACCCAGTACAGGTCCATTTCAAATTTTACCAGGTTTTTATCGGTGTTTTGTAATATGATTTCGTACGGATATTTACCATTTTCCTGTACAAATTCAAAGTCGTGGTTATGGTAGCAAAGTTGGATGCCTGCTTTTTTACAAGTTTCGCCCGCTTTGTTAAAATCCTCGGCAATTTTTTTATAATGATCAAGGTTACCACGCTCAGGCGTTGATAAATAGGCGCAAACCATATATTTTATACCAACCTCGGCTGCGTCGGCTACGGCTTTTTCCCAATCATTCAGGATAGTGCCTTTTTGTGACGCGCCGTTAACCAGCTCCTCGCCCAGGCGATAATGCGCGCTTGGCATGATCAGGCCATTTTGTTTTAACAGCGCTTTAAATGCTTTAGCATCAGAGCCATAAAACAACTGGGTGCCGGTATAAGTAGCGCCTTCAACAGAGGTATAACCTATTTGGGCAACTTTAGCCAGCGCCGCCGCCGGATCTTTTGTCATGGCATCGCGAACCGTGTACAATTGCAGGCCTATATATTTTTTGTCGTATGCAAATAAATTAGGGGCCGCTAAAAGTCCGGCCGAAAGCAATGCCGAAGTTTTGAGAAATGAACGTCTGGTAGTCATTGATTTACTTTTAAAATTGGTTAATGTAAATATAGTGTATTATGAACACTAAAGCAAAAGACGTAATTTTAATTGAATGGTTTAAATCTGCGAGCCACTAACCGGCTGTAACAATGTTGATGTAATGTGCGACACCAGCTTAGCATCGGCATAATCAGGGATACTGCTTACCTTTTTCCACTCCGGATCGCTGCCAAAGGCCTTCCAGTGCGCGGCCTTAGCATCCAGATCATCAAAAGTGATCATATAAATGAGGTTGGGGCGATGGTCGCCGATAATGGTTTCGCCAAAAAACACGGGGTTAAAACCAAGCTTTTTAAAAATATCAATCTCGCCGGCATCATTAAACATTTCCAGTTTCTTTTTACCCGCACTTTCGGTAGCATGCTCATACCGGCGCAGCTCAAAAATCCGGGAACTTTGTTTTGGTACCTGCATTTGGGGCATGTGCGCAAAGGCTTTTAACAGCGAGCTTTCTATACGTTCATAAGCGGGTTCGGTGGCCGGCGCGGTTAAATAAGGAGCACCTTTTTCAAGATAAGCCGGGTCGAGGTTAAGTTTTTCCTGTACGTTTAAAAAATCGGCAAGACTGTTAAACGGTATCAGGGCGTAAATTTTAGTTTGGCCTTCGGGTTTAAGTTCAGTAAATACGCCAATATTTTTACAGCCCAATTTATTTAATGCCGGGATGGCAGCATTTTTAAAATAGTCTTCAACCAGTTTTTGCTGCGTTTCGTTTTTTAAAATATAGGTACGTAACTCGTAAAACTCGGTACCTTTTTTTTCTTTTTCCGTTGCTGCCATACTGCTATGGGGTAATATACTTGCTGCGGCGCCGGTTAAAATGGATGCCTTTACAAATGATCGTCTTTTCATGATTGGTTATATAAATTAAAGGTAACAAGATAAAATAAAGTTGCTTTTATGTATGTATATTATTACAGACTAATTATCAAGGTCTTTTTACATGTAAAACACATTCTTTTCCATAAACTTGTAGTTTAAATAGTTGTTATCCAAAACAACCCATTGTAAACATGAGCCAGGAGTTTTATCAGCAAATTTTTAACAAACAGCAAAACCTTGAAGCTGTCCCGTCTAACAAAGAAATTACTAAATGGGCGCTCCAGGTTATCCATTTACTATACCCTGAACAAACCGGGAAAGTATTTGCCGATGTTGAAGCGTTGAAAGCCGAATTTACACTGCTGGAGAATGAGCTGTTCCATATTATGGAGGTTACAAAGGCCTGTGCCGATGGTAATAATAAAAAGCGGGCCGGCAGGTTTTTTGAACAATTACCCCTGCTTTATCAGGTGCTGAACACCGATATTCAGGCCATATTTAATGGCGATCCGGCTGCCCGCAGCGAGTTTGAGGTGGTGCGTACTTATCCGGGCTTTTTTGCTATATCATTGTATCGCCTGGCGCATAGTTTATATATGGATGATGTACCATTGATACCAAGGATATTAACCGAATACGCGCACTCAAAAACAGGTATTGATATACACCCGGCCGCCCAGATCGGCGAGTATTTTTATATTGATCATGGTACAGGGATAGTAATAGGCGAAAGTTGTAAAATTGGCAGTCATGTAAAATTGTACCAGGGCGTAACCCTGGGCGCTTTAAGTGTTGACAAGAGTATGGCCAACACCAAGCGCCACCCAACGGTTGAAGATAATGTGGTCATATATTCAGGTTCTACCATATTAGGTGGCGAAACAGTTATAGGGCGTGATAGCATTATTGGCGGTAATGTGTGGCTAACCAAAAGCCTGCCGCCAAATTCAAGGGTGTATCATACGCCCAATCACCGGATATTGACAAGTTTGAGCAGGCGCCTATTTGGCAGGAAGAAATAATTTATTCATATACTATTGAAAACATATTATGGCTGGTATAATTGATATTATAGGCAACACACCACTGGTTGAAATAAAGAAGTTAAACCCTAATCCCGATGTAAAAATATACGCCAAGTTAGAGGGTAATAACCCTGGCGGCAGCGTTAAGGACCGGGCTTCGTTAAACATGATCAGAAGTGCTGTTGAGCGCGGTGATATAAAACCAGGTACTAAACTGATTGAAGCTACCAGCGGTAACACCGGGATAGCCCTGGCCATGATAGCCCGTTTGTTTAACCTGGAAATTGAACTGGTAATGCCATCAAACTCCACCCGTGAGCGCACCCTTACCATGGAAGCTTTTGGTGCTAAAGTAACCTTGCTGGAGGGTATTGAGCAATGCCGGGATTATGCCGAAGAAAAAGGCACTACTGCCGGTTATTTTTTACTGAACCAATTTGCTAATCCTGATAATTATATGGCCCATGTGAAAACTACCGGCCCCGAAATATGGCGCGATACAGAAGGCAAAATAACCCACTTTGTAAGCGCCATGGGTACTACCGGTACCATTATGGGTTGCTCGCGGTATTTAAAAGAGCAAAATAAAGATATACAAATAGTTGGTTGCCAGCCTACCGAAGGTTCGTCCATCCCTGGCATACGCCGTTGGCCCGAGGCTTATCTGCCAAAAATATTTGATGCCTCCCGGGTTGACAGGGTAATGGATATATCTGAAGAAGATGCGGTCCAAATGTCCCGTAAACTGGCCAAAGTTGAGGGAATTTTTGCTGGTATGAGCAGCGGCGGCGCATTATCTGCAGCCATTAAACTGGCGCAGGAACTTAAAGAGGGGGTAATTGTTTTTGTTTGTTGTGATCGTGGCGACAGGTACCTGAGCAGTGAGTTGTTTGGGTAGTTTCAGCCTCTTTCCACGCGTCATTGCGAGGAACGAAGCAATCCCCGATAAGTAGAGAAAAAACAGAAAAACTTTTCTCCCGTCATTGCCTTTAGATTAGCTTCAACAAAATAATATAGGTTATTATTATTGTTGAAGCTTTCTTTTTGCTTCTTTTTCTTTGTTAATAACCTTGATTTTTGTGGAAAAAGTTAACAACGGTAAGGGTTCATTATCGTCATTGCCAGGCTTAAAGCAGGCTTAAAG